>CAZRKJ010000027.1:0-13950 GCA_964600775.1 uncultured Acholeplasma sp. | reverse complement strand
GTCAATAGAAATGGTGACATTATTGATACAGTTCAAAGAACAGCAAAACTAGTAGCAAATCTATTAGAGGAAAATAATTTATCAAATAATCGTGTCATCATGCATAACACAACAGATGGTAAAGGTGATCCATATACATTTAATAACACAATATATAAAGGTACATGGTATTTCGATCGCTTTATGGAGCATGTTGCAGTCGAGCGTGAAGTTCTAAAGAACTTCCCTGATGCAATCATTACATTTAGTTCAGATTCACCACTGGTTTCTTCAACTGGTCGTGTGATTTCAATGCCTGAAATGACAACAGAAGTTGAATATACAATAACAGTTGAAATTGATGGTGTATCTAAATCAATTACATTAGTATCAGTAATTCCAGGTGTTCAAACTTGGAACCAAAATTACGGATTCTTTAGTCCAACACAACCTTGGTCAAAAGCTGATTATCGTATATAAGGTATAAAAAAACAAGCGTGATTTAGCATTTGCTAGACCACGCTTGTTCATTTAATAGTTATTTTTCAAACTGTAAGATTGTATATAAAATAGATGATATCGTCCCTAAAATAGCGAATATATAACCTAAAATTGGACCAATAGCTAAGTTTAGACTACTGAAATTACCCTGGTGATCAACACCCAATATATTTGTTGTATGAGTTGTATTAGCTGGTAATTGAAAGAATAATACTAAGCTTAACATAAATGTAAAGGTAAGGATTAAGCCTAAAATTTGTTTAGGTACAGATGTCTTTTTCGTATTAATTACCATCCTAATGTATAGCATACTCACAAATGCTGGTAGTATGTATGCTATAAAGTTATATGTACTAAAATGTATTGTATGGTCAAAATAGATACCATACTGATAAGGATTACCACCAAAGGTTGCAGTCATACCACTCATGATTGCCTCACCATTATTATTTTCTAAACTATCAAAAAAGATTGTAAATAAAATTAATAGTCCAAACAATAAAATAAACACGGGTAAAATTTTTTCTAGTTTTCTTGTCATCTTTAATACCTCCTATTTTCATTATATAAGAAATCTTGATTTATAAGTTTCAATTTGTTTTATTCTAGCCTTTTCATGTTAGAATAATTTTAGGTAGGTGTGAAATATATGGACAAATATGAACTGATTGAACAACTTACAAACTTAAGAGATGATCTAAGGCAAACTAATTATACTAAGACTGGTGAAGAAGTTCCTATTTGTACAGATACTGCTCTATATGAAATTGCTGTAAATTTACCTTCAAAGATTAAGGATTTTGATGCCATTTCAGGCTTGGATAATGATTTTAATAAAAACTATGCATCAAAATTTTTAGACATCATAAAAGTTTATAAACGTAGTAACAGTACAACCATAAAAGTTTCAAAAAATGCTTATAATGTATTACATCATTATAAAGACCGTTTAGCAAACATCTCACAAACTAATACGAATCTCTATATGGGTCAAATTTATCAAACACACAGTTTTGATTTAACACTAGTTGATAACGCTGATGATTTAGAGCCGTTTTTAACAAATAATCGTATTAAAGTTTTGAAACTAAACTACAAATCAGAATCTGATGAACGTCACATAACAAAACTCTACCGTGAAATCAACAAACATTTTGTTGAAACAGGTGCATATAATTTATATATAGCATATCCTTATGTTGAGGGTGTATTTACTAAAGACAAATTTCCAATTAGAGCACCACTATTATATTTCCCGGTAAAAATAGAACGTACACTAAAAACATTCACGATTAAAAAAGACAGTGAAAGAGATGTTATTTTTAATCGTGATCTTTTATTATTAACTTCAAAAATTGAAAAGGCTACGATTGATTCCTTGATGCCATCAATAGCTGATTTTAATGAGCAAACACTTAAAGAAATTGTGATACCATATTATGAAAAACATGGTATTGCAATTGATTCAGAACAAGATAGGATTGTATTTGAATCATTTCATAATGTACTTAAAGATGTATTTATCAAGACTAATAAATCTAAATTTAAAAGGATGAATTATATAACCTTATCACGCTTTCAAATATATTCATCCAGTATTCAAAAGGATATGGAAGCAATTTTGACTGCTAGACAGTATAATACTTTGTTGGAAGGGTTAATTGATGAATCAAATTTATTCAAGAAAGAAAGTGATGTATTAATTTCTACACCGAATGAAAATTTCGATGAAACTCAATTGCATTATATTAATGATTTAAACTTTAGCCAAGAAAATGTCATAAACTTATTGAATAAAGAAAAGAAGATTGTTATTTGGGGGCCTCCGGGAACTGGTAAGAGCCAAACAATTACATCCTTAATAGCATCCAGTATTTTAAAGGGTGAAAATGTATTGGTAGTTTCAGAAAAGAAGGTAGCATTGGACGTTATTTATAATCGGTTAATGCATGCTTCAAAATATGCAATGCTTATTGATGATGCTGAAAACAAACAAGATTTTTATGATAAACTCTCACGCTTTTTGGAAACTCAAGCACCTGTACGTACACTAAATAACGATGTTTACTCTATAGAAATGGACATCAAAAATCAACTAGCAGATTTAGAAAAATCCTTACAATTACTCTATAGTGCAAAAATAGGTCAAACCCCTATTTTTGAGATTTTTAAACGCTACATCAAAGATAGAGATATCATGCTTAATTTAACGCCATATGACGTCTATAAAATGTTTAATGATACATTTAATAAACCAACTTTTGAATTAGTTAATGATTTAGAAAAAACATTCGATACAGATAAACATTTAAAGCGTATGATGGAAATGCATAGGTACTTGACAAAGTATCCAATACTAAACCAACTAGAAACCAAAATTCCACGTAGTCAAAAACTCAAATTTGAGCAAATGCATGATGCCTATACAGCCTTAAAAACAACATATCAGTTTGCATCATATTTTAAGAAAAAAAGATTAAAGAAAAATTTTATAAATAATTACTTAAATGAAATTAGTTATTTAAGTATGAAAAAAAGTATACGTAAGAAATACTTAAAACTATTATTTATGGATGATAAACTACACCAATTTGTCTATGAAAACATTACAACCTTAAATAAACTTAAAACCATCTATCAAGGTTTAAGTTCAAATGAATTGGCATTCGTAAAGATGTTTAATACACATCCTAAACTCAAAAACATTGATGATCGTTTAAAATTAAGAAATTATATCTTTGATGGTTTCTATTCTGGATATATTGAGATATTTAAATCTACACATCAAAAATATTTATACATATTTGATAATTACCAATCCAGGGTCGATGCAATCAAACGCACCATGAAACAAAAAATGCAAATCACCCTAGAATCATTTGAGATGACATTATATAAACATGCACTCAATTTAAGTAATACCAAACGTATTATGGATATTAAACGTACATTTGAAATGTCATATAAACCTAGTATAAAAGCATTTATAGATAATTTTCAAATAGAGATGCAAGCACACATTAAACTTTGGATGATGACGCCTGAAGTTGTATCAACAATCTTACCACTTGAGCACGGTATGTTTGATTTAGTGATCTTTGATGAGGCTAGTCAAATGTATGTAGAAAAAGGTATACCTGCAATTTATCGAGCTAAAAAGGTTGTTATTGCAGGCGATCCAAAACAACTTAGACCAAATAGTTTAGGTATTGGAAGAATTGATGATATAGATGAGTTTTATGAAGATGATGTTTTAAAGGATGTATCCTTTGATGCAAAAAGTCTATTAGATCTTGCAAGATATCGATTTAAAGAAACTTTACTGAACTATCATTATAGATCAAATTATGAAGAATTAATTGCATTTTCTAATCATGCTTTTTATGATGGTAAACTTATGATTGCGCCAAATCAAAAGCAATCTAAAGAGCCCTCAATTGAATATGTCTATGTTAAAGATGCTAAATTTGAACAAAGACGTAATAAACAAGAAGCTAAAAAGGTTGTTGAAGTTATAAAGTCGATTATGAAGAGTAGAAAGCATAATGAATCTATTGGTGTTATAACCTTTAACAGTAGTCAACGTGATGCTATAGAAAATGCTATTGATCAAGAGCTATTTAAAAAAGGTGTATATCAAAAATCTTTTGAACAAGAATTATTTAGAAAAGATAATGGTGAAGACAAATCATTATTCATAAAAAATATCGAGAATGTACAAGGCGATGAAAGAGACATCATTATATTCTCAATGGGCTATGCTAAAAATGCTGAAGGTCATGTCATGCGCAGGTTTGGTTGGTTAAACCACGAAGGTGGACAAAATAGACTTAATGTTGCAGTGACTAGAGCCAAACAAAAAATATACTTTGTTTCAAGTTTATATCCGGAGGAGTTTAAAGTTGAAGATTTAAGTTCAACTGGACCTAAGCTACTCAAGGATTTCATGCGTTACTGTTACTATATTTCAACAGGTAATAGACAACTTGCACAAACAGTTTTAAGTCAACTCCATAAAACTGAAATTGAAACAAGAACAACAATTATAAATGAAATGTTAGATCAAGTAAAAAAGAGATTAGAAAAATTAGGATATATTGTTGATACACATATAGGTATTGGGCAATATAAGATTAGCCTCGGTGTTAAATTAAATAAGGATAGTGACTACATACTAGGAATTTTATCCGAATTTTATGAATCAAGTTTAAATGCCAGAAGAGATTTAATTCATCAAGAAAAATATTTGGAATCTAGAGGCTGGAAAGTTTATAGACTACTGGAATCAAATTGGTTTACAGATACGAACAAAGAGTTAAAAAATATTAAAGATTTATTAAAGTCTTAAGAAAGGATTTGAAATGAACCCTATATTCTTATATATGTTTGTTATTGTATGGATATTTATATCACTTATAACTTATGTGTTGTATCTTATTGACAAGTCACGAGCTAAAAATAATCAGTGGCGAATTAAGGAAAAGCATTTACTATTATTATCTGTATTTTTAGGGTCTATTGGTGGATTAATGGGTATGTATCTTATCAGACACAAAACAAAAAAATGGTACTTTGTTTTAGTTAATTGGGCTAGTTTTATATTACATATCTATTTAATATACCTAATGTATACTCAAATATTTGTTAATGTGTAGGTAAATAGTCGAAAAAGACTTGAAAATGACACATTATTTTTTAAAATAGCAGTTTTATAGTAAAATATGTATAATGAAATAACTTATTAGGAGGAATAAATATGGATTTTAACAATCTGTTTCAAGAATCATTTGACCTATGGGGCTTAGAAGAATGGCTCATTATTGGTGTTGGTGCACTTTTATTGCTCATAATTTTATTTATACTTTTTAAACCAAGAAAACAAAATAAACCAGCATATAAAGCAGTGCAAGTTCAAAGGCCTGCAGTATCAGTAGAGCCAACTAAAGTTGAGCCTTTAAAAACTGTAATTACTGAAGAACCAAAACCATCTTTTGCTGAACAAAAATCTGAAAAAATATTACTTAAAGAAGAAGCGAAGTCAGCACCAACAGATAAACCTGTCCCTGAAAAGAAATCAACGACTGAAGAAAAAACTAAATCAGATAAAGTTGTACGCTATCATGTAGCTCAAAATAAGGATGATGATTCTGAATTTAAGGGTCAGTGGCGTGTGCGTAAAGAAGGATCTAAGAAAACAATTAAGTATTTCAAAACACAAGCAGAAGCTATTAAGTATGCTGAAACTTTAGCAGATAATAATGATACGTCTATTGTGATACATAAACGTGATGGCTCCATTAGAAAACAAGATTATTCCAATAAGAAATCCTCTAAATAGAGGATTTTTTCTTTGCTGTGATACAATATTATATGGTAGGTGACAAAGATGTGTGGAAGATTTACATTAACCGTTTCTAAAGCACAATTAGAATCCTTTTTAAAAGCACGCTACAATATACTAACAGATGCTAGTTTTAGTTTGCCTAGATATAATATTAGCCCAAGCAATGAAGTTGTTAGTGTACTACATGATGGCACAAAACATCGTGTAGGTCAATTAAAATGGGGTTTTAGACCAAAATATAACAAGACTGATCAAATACTTGAAATCATTAATGTAAAGGGTGAAACAGTCTTTGATAAACCAATCTTTAAAGAAAGTGTTATCAAAAGGCGTTGTGTCGTTTTAGCAGATAGTTTCTATGAGTGGCATCAAGATAAGTTGGATAAAAAGCCTTACCGTTTTATGTCAAAAGAAGGTGTGTTTGCTATGGCTGCAATATGGCAAACAGTAGAACTATCTGATGGTAGTAAGATACATACAGTTGCAATTGTTACAACACCAAGTAATGATTTGATGAAAGACATACACCATAGAATGCCTTTGATGCTTTCTTTAGAGGATGAGTCTATTTGGTTAAACAACCAAATCAAAGATATAAATATTCTAAAAAGAATAATTAAACCATATGATGCAAAAATAATGTACTTCAATAGAGTTTCTACACGTGTAAATAACCCTAGAAATGATGATATTGAAGTAATTAAAACAATAGATTAGGATGAATGAATATGAACAAACTTAAAAGATTAGGCGAAATTTTATATGCAATGGATACGTATGATGTGTTTGAATTTTACAAATTAACCGGGGCTTCTGCATTACAGTTTTTAATTTTTGATATAGGATTTATTACAGAAGACCTAAATTTTGATTTAGATACGAATTTAGATGTTAGTAAAGTAAATGAAATACGTAATTTAGTCAACCAGGTGTTACCACAGCTGTTACAAAAAAAGAATTTTACAATTGATGTTAAATTAACTAAACTAACAGGGAAATTAGATACTTATGTTATCAAAGATAATCTAAGTAGCGAAATATTTAAGTTAAATTTTAATTACTTAAATCGTGTACATGTACTTAATCCAGAGTATTTTGCAAGAAAAGATAGTCATTTTGAGGACTTACACATCTATGCACTTTCTAACTTAGAAAACTATGCTAGATATATTGTAGAGTTTTTAGAAGGAAAATATGGTGATAAGATATTAAATGATTTAATTACAAACAAAAAGGTTTTACCGCAGCAATATCCATTCCTTAGAAAAATAATTGCCTTTTATATGAGTATTAGTGATAACTATAAGGAAATTCATTTAAACCAAGTAGATAAGAGATTGCAAGATCTTTTATTCTTTAATGATAAAGAATTAAAGTATTTAAAAGATAGTCAAAACGGTATTTTTGATTTATCATTAATTCTACCACCAACTATGAGTAATAAGCTTCAAAATCATCCAAGTGTTAAAATGTTGAGGGTAGTTTCGTGAAACCATATACATTTGGTATCATTACTTTCTTAGAAAGTGGTGTGGATCCATATAGTGGACAAGTCACTCATAAGGAGCGTATTGACCGTGCAATTGAAGAAGTTGTTTTAGCGGACAAAGTTGGTTTAGATTTTTATGGTATCGGTGAGCATCATAGAAAAGATTATGCAGCAAGTAGTCCTCAAATAATTTTAGCTGCAGCTGCAAGACTTACTAAAAACATTCATTTAGGTAGTGCAGTCACAGTATTATCAAGTGCAGACCCTGTAAGAATTTATGAAGAATTTGCTACCTTAGATATATTAAGTAATGGTCGTGCAGAGATTATGGCTGGGCGTGGTTCATTTATTGAGTCATTTCCATTATTTGGTTACGATTTAGATGACTATAATACGCTTTATACAGAAAAGTTAGAAATGTTACTTAAACTACGGTCAAGTGAAATTGTCAATTGGCAAGGTGGCAAGCATACACCAGCGCTTGATGGTGTAGGCATATATCCTAGAAGTGTTCAAAAAAATTTAAAAGTTTCAGTAGCTGTAGGTGGTACGCAATCCAGTGTTATTCGTGCTGCAAAACTTGGTTTACCACTTGTAATTGCAATTCTAGGTGGTTCACCTTTAAGATTTAAATCACTGGTAGACCTATATAAACATTTTTATATAGAAGCTGGGCATGATCCTGATCTTATGGAAATTGGTGTTGCACTCCATGGCCTAATAACCGATAAAGACTCAGATCAACTCATCGAACGTTATTACCCAGCACATCATGCAAGTTTTGCTAAAATAGGTGCTGAACGTGGATGGTCTCAAAGCAGTAAACTAGATTATATTCAAAGAACTAAAGAAGGCCCATTGTTAGTTGGTACAGTCAATGAAATAGAAAGTCGCATATTAGAATATATTAAGGGTTTAGGTGTAAACAGATTCTTATTACATACGCCAGGTTCATTAATGCCACATGAAGATGTTATGAAGACCATTGAACTTTATGGTAATATCATCGTTCCAAGTCTAAAAAAGAAACTAAATTAAGCTATAAAAATGATATAAGATGTGAAACCGAACAATGTGTGATAATGTAAACGGTTGCACATCTTTTCTATAGTATATATGTGTTAAAATATCATTGTATGATCACTCACTGAAAGGAATTTGACATGGATAACGTATTTTTAAATAAAGATATTTTTAAAGGTGCATATATTTTAATGCTTAAGAATCTATTTAACAAGAAAATAGAAAATGCGAGCACTTATGAAAAATATGCTGCACTTGCTTCACTTATTGATAAACAGTTGGAAAACGATTATTTAGGAACTACCGAGTATGTAGAAAAAAATAATTTAAAGAAGACTATTTATTTTTCAATGGAGTTCTTGATGGGGCGTTTAATTACTTCTAATCTCATGAACTCAGGTTATGCAGCAGTCGTAAAAGCGGCATTTGATGACTTTGGCTATGATTTAAATGAAATTGAACAAGCTGAAACAGATGCTGGTTTAGGTAATGGTGGTTTAGGTCGTTTGGCGGCTTGTTTCCTGGATTCAGCTGCTTCTTTAGGTTTACCACTTTATGGAAACTCACTGCGATATAAGAAAGGCTTTTTTGTTCAACGTTTTGAAAATGATCAACAAAGAGAATATCCAGATCCTTGGTTAGATAAACCATTTTATTGGGAAGAAAGAAAAGATGAAGAAGCAATTCAAATTCCCTATTTCGGCTATGTAAAAGACACTAAATTAATTGATCCAGTTTGGATTAAGGCTGTACCATATGATGTTAAAGTAGTTGGTGCAAACAATGGTGTTGTTACACATCTAAGATTATGGTCTACAGAAAAAAGTGAACTACACAAGTACCATGATGATGAATATTTGAGAATGGTTACTAAAATTACTGAATCACTTTACCCAGATGATTCAACAGAGGCTGGCAAAACACTTAGATTGCAACAACAATACTTATTCTCTGCAGCCGGTATAAAATCTGTAATTCTTGAGCATAAACGTTTAGGACGTGATTTAAAAGACTTACATAAATATTATGTATTCCAAGTCAATGATACACATCCTACGTTAATTATTCCTGAATTAATGCGTATATTAATGGATGAAGAATCATTTGGATATGATGAAGCATGGGATATTGTAACGCAATCTGTTGCATATACAAATCACACGATTTTATCTGAAGCATTAGAAAAATGGAATATTAAAATCTTTAGAAACTTACTGCCAAGAATTTTTGAAATTCTTCAGGAAATGAACCGTCGTTTCAAAATATTATTAGAAAAAGAACAAGTGTCACAAGAAAAAGTATACATGATGCAACTCATCGGTATGAACAATGTTCGTATGGCTAATGTTTGTATCTATGGTGCATTCTCTGTAAATGGTGTTGCAGCATTACATACTGAAATTATTAAAAACATTGAACTCAATGATTTCTATAAACTATATCCTAAGAAGTTTAATAACAAAACAAATGGTATTACACATCGTCGTTGGCTAATTCATATTAATCCAGAGTTAACAAACATCTTAAATACTTTAATTGGCTCTGAATGGCAAAAGGATCTTTCACTTATTAAAGGATTAGAAAAATATAAAGATGATGTTGAAGTTAAAGAACAAATTAAAGCAATGAAACTTGCTAAAAAGCGAAGTTTAATTAAAAAAATCAAAGAAGATACTGGTGTTGCATTAAATGAAAACGCGATTTTTGATATTCAAATCAAACGTCTACACGAATATAAACGTCAGTTATTAAATATATTAAACATTATTCACACATATATTCGCCTAAAATCAGATTCAAAATTCAAGAAACAATTCCACCCACAAAACTTTATATTTGGGGCAAAAGCTGCACCATCATATGTTATGGCAAAAGGTATTATTGAATTAATTAATAAGGCAAGTAGAGTGATTAACAACGATCCTGAAACAAACAAACTTTTAAAAGTTGTATTTGTTGAAAACTACAATGTGACTTATGCTGAGTACTTATTTCCAGCGGCAGATTTATCTGAACAAATCTCTACCGCATCAAAAGAAGCAAGTGGAACTGGAAATATGAAGTTTATGTTAAATGGTGCTGTAACCATTGGTACAATGGATGGTGCAAATGTTGAAATCGTTCAAGAAGCTGGTATTGATAATAACATAATCTTCGGTTTAAATTCTGATGAGGTCAATACGATTTATAAAAATAATGGCTATGTACCAAGAATGATTTTTGATGCAGATGAAAGACTACAAAAAGTTTTTGAGTTTATTAGAAAATTAACAACAAATCCAACACACTTTGATTTCATTCTACAAAATTTATTAACCTCTGACTATTTCTTAGTTTTAAAGGATTTTGATAGTTATGTAGCGGCACAAGAGCGTGCAAATAAAATTTACCAAGATCAAGACAAATGGTGGCATATGATTATAATGAATATCGCAAACGCTGGATTCTTCACATCTGATCGTACAATTGCAAACTATAATCAAGATATTTGGAAGTTAGAACAAATTAAACGTTAACTTTAAATACAAAATGTGCCTTATTTTATTAAATAAGGCCATTTTTATATCATGAATAGTGTAAAATATATATATAGGATAATTGGGGGAGGTATTTAAATTGCCATTCACACAAGAACATGCGAATTTATATTTATTAGGTAAAAATTATTTGGCGCATCAATTTTTAGGTGCACATCTAAAAAAGGATAGTCATAATAATGTTGTTTCAACAACCTTTAATGTCTATGCACCAAATGCTAAAGAAGTGCGTTTAGTTGCAGATTTTAATAACTATGAAGGATGGAAACATGTACTGAGTAAAATACATCCACAAGGTTTTTGGTCTATTTCAATTCCTAAAAATTTAGAGTGGTCAACATATAAATATGAGATTCATTTACACAACGGTGATGTATTGTATAAAGCAGATCCATTTGCATACTTTGCTGAACTTAGACCATCAAATGGCTCAAGAGTCTATAATATTGAAGGCTATCAGTGGCAAGACCAAAAATGGTTTAAAGAAAAGAAACACATTTATGATCAACCAATGCTCATCTATGAAGTGCATTTAGGCTCTTGGCAACGCAACTTCGGTTCATTTAGAAAATATAATGAGGTTGTATCAGATATTATTCAACATGTTTTACACAATGGGTTTACACATATTGAATTGATGCCTGTTTATGAACATCCATTAGACGATTCATGGGGTTATCAAGGCACTGGTTTTTTTGCTGCCACATCACGTTATGGATCGCCAAAAGACTTAATGTATTTTATTGACCAATGCCATCAACATGGCATCGGTGTAATTATGGATTGGGTGCTTGGTCATATTAATAAAGATGATTTTGGTCTGTTTAGATTTGATGGTAGCTATCTTTATGAATATGAAGATCAATTTAGAAGAGAAAATCTTACTTGGGGAACAGCAAACCTTGACTTTAATAAAGGTATCACTAAAAGTTTTATGTTATCAGCATTAACCTTTTGGATGCAGTATTTTCATGTAGATGGCTTTAGAATTGATGCTGTTTCGCATTTGTTTTATTATTTAGGTGATCAAAATAATGGTATTAATACTGAGTCAATTGAATTTTTAAAAGAAGTTTCAGCACATTTATTTAGTATAGACGATCGCTTTATTTTATCTGCAGAAGACTCCACTGCATTTCCTTTAGTAACCAAACCAACAAATATGGGTGGTATTGGGTTTAATTATAAATGGAATATGGGATTTATGAATGATGTACTATCTTACTTTAAATTTGATCCAATACATAGAAAGTTTCATCACGACAAGCTTACATTTGGCTTAGTATATGCCTTTAATGAGCAATTTATCTTGCCATTTAGTCATGATGAAGTCGTTCATCTTAAAGGTTCTATGCTCACTAAAATGCCTGGCTCATACGAACAAAAATTTGCCAATTACCGTGCATTATTAACTTTTTATATGACACATCCGGGTAAAAAGTTATTATTCATGGGGCAAGAGTTTGCACAAGTTGCAGAGTGGGACTTTAAACGTGAATTAGATTGGAATTTATTACAGTATCCAATTCATGATGCATTTAATAGATACTTTAGAGATTTAGCACAAGTTTATAGACATCACAGTGCTTTATATCAAAAAGATCATGATCCTTCAGGTTTTAAATGGTTGATTGTGGATCATAAAGATACATCAGTATTTGCTTATGCAAGGTATTCAGATGATGAAATATTAGTAATTATCCATAATTTAACTCCAAATTACTATAAGGCTTATGATGTAGGTGTGCCGCTTGCTGGAACTTATGAAGAAATTTTGAATTCAAACAAAGATATTTATAATGGAACTAATTTATACAATGGACTACCATTAAAAACCAAAGCTGAGGTCAGAAATAATCAGCCATACTTTATTCAAGTCGAACTTGCAGGTTTGACAAGTATGATCTTAAAATATAAAAAATAAGAATCCTAATTTAGGATTCTTATCTTGTAGAATTACGTTCAATAAGTTCAACTTCCATGACTTCATGGAGTGTGGATAATTCATCGCCTCGGATTAATCTTGTAAGGTTGATGAATGCTTGTTTACCTAATAAATGAATAGGTTGTGCAATGGTTGTAAGTGATGGACTGATCCATTCAACAAATGGTGTATTATCATAACCGATAATTTGTACTTCCTCAGGTATTTTTCGCCCTAAACGTTGTAAAATAGAAGAGATGACTAATGCCATTGTGTCAGAATATGCAAAGATACCATCAATATGTGGGTTTGCACGTAAAACTTGTTCAATAAGTTTGGCATCTGGATGCACTAAGTCAAAGTCAAATACATCTGCATGCAAGTTATGTTCTTTTAAAATTTTATTGAAACCTAGTGTTCTTTCAATGGTTGTCATTAAAAAACTTGGTCCTCTAAATACTGCAAGGTTTTTAGAACCACCAGCAATTAATCTTTTAGCTGCAAGTTCACCAGCCTTAACAGAATCTGCAGTAATCGATGGAATATTTTCATCTAAAATATGATCGATTGTAATAATGGGAACTTTAATTTCATCTAATTTAGACATGTTTTGGAAGTTTGATGCAACAATAATACCTTCAATGTTATATTGTTCAAAAAAGCGAATATATTCTAATTCACGCTCAGGATCATCCTGCACGTTAAAAAACATTATTTTATAACCATTACCTTGTGCCTGCGATTCAATCGCCTCTAGAAGTTCACCATAAAAATATGGTCCAATGTGAGGTACAATAACAGCAATGATTTTAGAGGATCTATTGGTTAAACTACGTGCTAATTGATTTGGCACAAAACCAAGTTCTTTAATGGACTTTTCAATGACCATTCTTGTATCTTCATGAACATAACCACGTTTATTAATCACACGGGATACAGTAGAGATACTCACATTAGCTTTATTGGCAACATCTTTAATGGTTGGTTTCATATTTCACCTCATAATTTGTATATTTATTTTAACATAATTAATTAAAAAACAACTGAAAGTGTAGGATTTAACATAAAATGATGAAAGTTTTTATTGATGATTTAAATTTGATTCGTATCGAATCAGATGTATATATATATGATATTCATATCAATGGATATG
>CAZRKJ010000026.1:0-14775 GCA_964600775.1 uncultured Acholeplasma sp. | reverse complement strand
ATAGACGGATCTATTTCTAACTTCATGCCTGGTAATGATCTAACAAATGCAAAAACCATGAATACGATGATAATAGTAGTAACAAATACGAGTCCGATACGTTTTAATGAATATTTAATCATATTTCATACTCCGTTCATTTTACGATACAAACAACCCTAATGGATAGTTCCATCAGGGTTGTTCTATCGTTTGATTATCTATTTATGTAATTTCTAATTGGAATCAATTATTTGAAATACATATATTTTAATCCGCCCCATCCCATTCTAGCGTGGAATGCGTTGGCATCAAATGCTACTCTTGAACTATAAACAACTACGCTTACGTTCGTAAATAATGGAATAGCAATCATTTGTTTCAATAATTCGCCTTCTAAAGCTGCAGTGATGTTATCCATTTCTGCTTCTTTGCCTTCATACTCATCATAATCAAGAACTACGTAATATACGTCTTCCCATAATTCATCGTATGTGCCTGACCAAATACCAGGATGATCAGCATCTGTAAAACCTGCTAAGAAAGCATTGGCTGCTAGTAGATAGTCTTTTTGAACATCTGTACGCTCTGCCTCTGCTACTGCTTCAATAGTGGCTTTCCAGCCTTCAACAGCAGCTTTACCACCAGTTAAATCTACATTAAGGATAGCATTACCGGTATTGAAACCTTTTTCAAGCATATTTATTTTACCACGTACGCTTGAGTAAACTTGTAGCATACCAGGTGCCCAGAATTGCATACCTTGCCAGCCACCAAATGTAACGTCAAATCTACCTGTATCCCAAATACCTGTACCTTCTGCTGTTAATTCTTCACTAGTAACTGCATTTTTCACGAATTCGAATTTATCTTCACCAAAGACCTCTTTAAATTGTGCACTCATCCAGTCAGCCATTGTGTGGTTAGTTTCAGCGTCTGCCATAGCAAATTCTACTTTGACTTTTTGGCCGTCTGTTAATCTGCCAGCTGCAACTTCTTCAGCATAAGCTTCATCAAATAATTGTTTAGCTTTGACTTTGTTATATCCAAATGTTTCTGGTTCAAATTCTTCTAAGACTTTTTTACCAGCTACAGAGTTTCTATATGCATCAACGTTTGCTTCACTTGAGAAGTAGATTGGTCCTAAGAAACCATGTGTTGGATCACTAGGTTTTCTAACTGTTGCTGAGAATGTTTCACGGTCAACAGCAAAATACATGGCTTGTCTAAATTTAGCATTCTTAATGATTGGGTTTCCACCATCACGTGTAATACCAAATGCAAAACGGAATATTGTTGTAACTGGAGATTCTTTAAGGTATGGGTTACCTTCATAATCTGCATAGTAAGCACCGCCTGCACCAGCTAAGTCAAGACGTCCTGCGCGGAATTCTTGAATCGCAACTGATTGGTCAGAAATCACGTCATATCTTACATATTTGATTCTATAATCTTTTGCTGCTGGGTATAGGTCATTTTTCTCAAATACATAATAACCTTCTTCTACCCATTCAACGAGTTTATAAACACCAAATGATACAAGTGGATTAGCTTTAGTACCATAAGTCGTACGTGCACCGTCTTCAATTAATCCAGCTTTATAGTTTTCAACGTGAACAACTGATAAAATCGCACTTGCTAACCAAGTCATCATGTTCCATTGACTCTTCTTAGAGAATAGTTCTAATCTGAATGTATAATCGTCAACAACTTTGAATCCTACTGTATCCCAACCAACTGCTGGCCATTTGCCTTCGTCTGGATTATCAGGATCAAGGTCACTACCTTGTTTGAAATAACCTTCAGCACCCTTAAGTGGGATGTTGTCAGTACTATAAAGGTTTGTTGCACGCGCATTTAATAATTTAGGATCTAATAATAATTTATAAGATTCTTCAAATGTATGTGCGGTAATAGGTGTTTCAGCTTCATCAGCAAACTTTAAGTCATTTCTAAGTCTAATTTCCCAAAGTGTGCCGTCTCCATTAACGTCAATAGGTCTTTCTGTAGCCATTTCTGGGAAATAGTTGAACGGAAGTTCACCTGCATCTTTATAAGCGCCGCCGTAAGTAACTTTTGTTAAGTCACCACGGTCTGCTTCCGCTAATGCACCTGCTTCAATAATTGCATCCCAATCATAATCGCCTGAGTATAGTGTACCACTAACTAATGAGTATAGTGTGCTCGCATCAGCCATTGTAATTGAGTGTGGGTTCATATTTGGAACATTACCTAAATATGTTCTATATGTGTTTTGTGCTGTATAAGGTGTTGGTTTCCACTTAGCGTGAAGTACGATGTTTTCAGTAATTGGTTTAGAAAAATCAAATGCTTCTTTTAATTCTTCATCTGCATACCAACCATCAAATACTTGGAAGTCTCTTGTTGGGGCTTTAGGTGCTTTTTCAACAGAGCCTTCTTCAACAAGCAGCGGCATGATTGCCGATCCTCCATTCGTGTTAAATGATACTACAACCTTTCCTGCTGGGACTTCTTCCCATTGTGCGACTAAAGTTATATTTTTAGTAACAGCTGCAGTAAAGTCATACTTGTTACCATCTAATTGCCATTCTACGAATATGTAGTCCGCTTTAGTTGGTGTTGAAGGCTCAGGTACTTTTTCGCCTGATTTAACTTTTACAGCTGCAATGTTGCTACCACCGGCAGTATCGAATGTTACTGTGTAGGTTTTCTTACCGCATGCAGCAAGAACCGCAACGAATAAAACTAATAACGCACTTGTAATAATTTTTTTCATTTCTCTTTTCCTCTCTCCTTTTTTAGGTTTGAAAAGATTTTATACTATTTCTCTTGCATTGTCAAGTTTTTACCGAAAATTACTCGTTATTTAGACCTGAAATCTAATCAGGCATGTTTTTTATTTTATAAAAGGAACTTTTCGCAAATTTTCATAATGGTTTGTGTTATACTTATTTATAGATTATTTTAATATTGATGAAATGAAAGAGGATTTTGATGCTTAAAAGACTATGGAAAAACATTTTAATTAGATATACCGTCATTGGCTTAGTATTAGGACTTTTGTTTTTGGGTGGTTTTTTACTATGGAGTCAAAACACCACACTGATTGGTTATATTGATGCACTAACAATAGCTGTGTTATTGGTGTTTGCAGTAGGTTGGTTTTTATTCTTTTCAAATTTTGGTGCGTTAAGTGGTTTATTTTATGCCATGCGTACTTTCTTTGGTGCAATTATTGGTAAGCGCCCTGAAAAAAGTTATTATGAAGAACAAAGCGAACGAGAATTAATACCAAATGCTGTTTATTATGGCTTTTGGTTAGCTTCAATACCCTTTTTAATTGCGTTAATTATTTTATACATTATTTATTTAAATTCTTTAGTTTAAAACGCTTACATACGCATACGCGTTAAAATTAATGAAAGAGAAAACGACATTTTAATATAAAAAAAACGATGAGGGAATCATCGTTTTTTCATAATAAGTCGTTAGTTGTAACTCATCAATGGCTTGTTGGATATTAATTAAATCATATAAAGATCTAATCGATGAAAATACAACATCCGGTGTAATACCATATTCGATACTTTGATAATCGTCGCCCGTTTTTCGAGCTAAAACATTGTAAGAACTCATGTAAAACAGGTCGCCTGTAGGTGTAATAACAAGTCCAATAGAACTTGCGCCACCACCTGATTTAATACCTAATATAGGCGCTATCTTATGGTGTTGTGCAATGCTTGAAAACAAGTTGGCTGCACTAAATGTCACTTCAGATTGTAAAATATAATAATTAACGGTTGTATATTTTTGATAATCACTGGTAATTTCTTGAGAATACCCAGAACCATCTAAAGCATTATAACCTTGGTAATATAAGGGCTTTTCAGTCATCAACGATAACACTTTAAATACCGACCCTAAGTTACCACCACCATTACCTGTTATATCGATAACAATGTTTTTTAAGTTAGGTTCTTTTTGAGCTTCAATGATGTTTTTTTCAAGTTCTTCCCTGGAGTCAACTTCAAATGAGTCAAGTCTTATTACCGCGGTTTCCCTGTTATCTGTATATCTAATTTCAGGGAGTGATGTTTGGTATCTTTCTACTGAAAAGTACGCTTCATAATATGACTTTGTTCGTGATCTTAAATCGGTAAATTGAAATTCTGGCCTAAAGTTTTCTTCAAAAAATCCACTGGAAAGTAAACTTGTATGCAAATCATCTAGTCGCAATATAAAATCATTCATTACTTGATAATGCGTCGTGTCATCACCATAAAATCTTTGAGCATATCTCGATAATAAATCATAATAACTTTTTTCGTTATTATAACCATGAACCGAATCATCAACCCCATAAAAGTAATCCATTGTTAAAGCTAGATAATCATAGGTGAATCGTTTAATATCTTTGCTCATCTCTTTGGTGTTAAAGCTGGTGGTTTTGATCTGAGTTAAAACGGCTGGATTATTCACTTCCATTGTGCCAACACCATAAATGATTTCCTGGTTAAAATAAACATTATAATAAACTTGTGATAAAAATAATAAATTCGCCAAGTTCAAAGGAATTAGATATTTCGTATCTTCTCCTTCTTTTAATGTGTTAATATCCATTCTATAATCGTTAAGATGTATTAAAACTTCATGACCGTCTTTTGTTTCATATTCACCATAAATTAATCCATCATCATACTCCGTAATTGTTTTAGAGCCAATCACATTAAAAAAGTCTGTATTCTCTGATTTGACAGTGTTATTGATAAAATCAAACGCTAAATCATAACTTTCTGTATCCGTTAAGACATCATCAATAAATTCTTTAATATGAAATCTAACCGTCAACCCTTGATTGGTCTCAATGTATTCCATATATCTGTGAACTTTAGATGTTTGATTGGTTTTTTCATCAACTTTTGTTGTAATGTTGGTAATTGAATCGACCGCACCATTTAAAGTCTCTAAAAACGCTTCAATATCAACATAATACACTTGTTCATACTGCGTTTTATATAAGTCTAACGTCCCGCTTGTTACATAATAATCCCCAGGTAACGCCTTAAACTCAAAGCTTTGTTTTTCCAAAAACTGGACCGCTTCTAATTCAGGCACTTTAACTTTAATGTCTCGATGGATTTCTTCATCATTATACGTTGCTCTTACACTTAAAGTGACCATCTGTCCGCCTGTATTTACGCCTGCAAAATTGACAATGCCGTCATTGGTTATATATTTAGGGTCGCTACTTATCCATCGAAAGCGACTCCCGTTTTTACCAAACGTTGCCAATTCTAAATCCGCGGTTGCCATATCAGGGATATTTAAAGCATTCAAGTCCTCAACTACCCTATCATAATCATTCATCTCACGATATTTAATATAGATTTTAACACCTTCACTGACAATGTAATCATCAGGAACCGGTGTTTTAAAATCCGCGTCTAAGTAAAAACCATCAAAAATGTAGCCTTCTTTTTGATCTGGGGTATAACTAGGTAATTGATCACCCGCCTCAACAGTGCGTGTTGTTTTTTGATCACCACTAATAAATTCAAGCATAACCTCTTGTTTTTTACTTTTGCCGCAACTAACAAGCGTTATCGTAATCACAATTAAGATTAACAATTTAATAAGTTTGTTGTTTTTATTCATACATACCGCCTCTTTTATTGGCCATTATACGCCTTTAGTAAGGAATATTCAACCAATAAATAAAAAAAGAGACCGCTGGGGTCTCTTCATTAATATTCGTAATCTGAGTAATCCATATTACGCATTCTTTGATACATATTCCATCTGTTTTTCGCATCCTTTAAGTTTGCTTGAAGGAGTGCTTCTGCGTGATCTGGATTAATTTGTGATAGTTGAGCGTATCTTGATTCACTTAATAAGTAATCATGATATTTATCCCAAACTGGTGTTTTGGAGTCGATTTGAAGTGGGTTTTTACCACCAGCTAATAATCTAGGGTCGTATCTAAATGTTGGCCAGTATCCACATTCAGTTGCGAGTTTCGCTTGTGCGAAGCTTTGAGTTAATCCACCCTTAATACCGTGTTCAATACATGGTGAGTAAGCAATCACTAATGATGGACCATCATAACTTTCAGCTTCTTTTAATGCTCTAACCACTTGTGCAGGAGATGCACCGTGTGAAATTTGGGCAACATAAACATGTCCATAGCTCATTGCGATAGCTGCTAAGTCTTTTTTCTTAGTTGGTTTACCAGCTGCCGCAAATTTCGCAATTGATCCCATTGGTGCCGCTTTAGAAGATTGACCACCTGTATTTGAATACACTTCGGTATCTAATACTAAAATGTTGACATCTTCATTGTTTGCGATTACGTGGTCAATACCACCATATCCAATGTCATACGCCCAACCGTCTCCACCTAAAATCCATTGTGATAATTTCACAAAGTAGTCTTTCAAGCTTAAGAGTTCTTTTGCGTATGGTTTGTCGATTTTACTTAGTTCTTGTTCTAATTTAGGTGCTAATTCTAATGTCTTATCACCATCATTACGATTTAATAGCCATTCATCAACTAAACTAACTAACCCTTCAGGCATATCTTCTTTATGAGATACCATGATGTGTTGGATTCTGTCTCTAGCGGTTTCATAACCAATTCTCATACCAAACCCAAACTCAGCGTTATCTTCAAACAATGAATTAGCCCAAGCTGGCCCTCTTCCATTTGGAAGGGTTGTGTATGGTGTGGTTGGGAAGGAACCACCATAAATCGATGTACAACCGGTTGCGTTTGCAAGTAAAATTCTTTCGCCAAATAACTGGGTAACGGCTTTAATATAAGGTGTTTCACCACATCCAGCACATGCCCCACTAAACTCAAATAATGGTTTATTGAAGTTTACGTTCTTGACGTTGTTGTTACCAATATTCTTATAACTAACTTCATTAAAGAAGTAGTCTGCGATTTGTTGTGAATTCTTTGATAATTCTCCACCAATTGGTGTCATTCTTAATGCTTTAGTAGGTGCTGGACATACATCAACACACACACCACATTCTGTACAATCAAGTGTTGATACTTGAATGGTGTATTTGTATTGGGTCAAGTCTTTACCTCTACCATCAATCATCTTAGCGCCTTCTGGTGCATTTGCTGCTTCAGATTCATCAGCTAAGAACGCTCTAATAACAGCGTGTGGACATGCGAATACACATTGGTTACATTGGATACAGTTATCTTCTAACCATTCTGGAACAAAGTTTGCGATTCCGCGTTTTTCATAAGCTGCCGTACCTTGAGGTAAGTGTGCGTCTTCATAGCCAATGAACGCGCTTACTGGTAATGTATCACCTTGTAAACTATTGACTACATCGGCAATGTTTGTAACAAAGTCAGGTCTATTAGCTTGTACTAACACTTCATCTTTTAAGTTTAACCATTCTTTTTTAACAGGGACTTCAACCACATGGTCTCCACCCGCATCAATCGCATCGTAGTTTAACTTAACGATCGCTTCACCACGTCTACCATAAGATGCTTTAGCGTATTCTTTCATTAATGATTGTGCTTTTTCATAAGGCATTAATTGTTCATTAAGTTTGAAGAATGCACTTTGCATAATGGTATTGGTTCTTCTACCAAGACCAATTTCATACGCTAAATCAACTGCGTTAATAATATAGAATTTAACTTCTTTTTCAGCCAGTTGGCGTTTAATCTTATTAGGTAAGAAGTTTTCTATCTCTTCAAGTGGTGTTTGCGTATTAAGTAAGAATCTACCACCTTTTCTAATCCCCTTAAGCATATCAAACTTTCTTAAATAACCATCATTTGAACAACTAATAAAGTGTGGGTTATGAACTAAGTAAGTTGATTTAATAACATTTGGCGAGAATCTAACGTGCATACGTGTGGTTCCACCAGCTTTTTTAGAGTCATAAGATGCATAAGCTTGTGAATAAAGTTTGGTATTGTCACCAATAATTTTAACGATATTCTTACTTGCACCTACGGTACCATCACTACCTAAACCATAGAAGATAATTTCTGAGGTTGAGTCATGGGTAACGTCAATTTCTTCGCTCATATCAAGAGATGTATGCGTCACGTCATCAATAATACCTACAGTGAAATGATCTTTTTGTTCGCCTCTTAAGTTTTTATAAACTGCGTTAATCATGGTTGGTGTAGTATCTTTACTAGATAATCCATAAATACCACCAATGATTACAGGTTTAACCGCTTCATTATAGTAAATAGATTTTACATCTAAATATAATGGTTCGCCTGTACTACCTGGTTCGATTGTTCTATCTAAAACACTAATACGTTCAACAGTCTTAGGCATTTCAC
The DNA here is from genome assembly GCA_964600775.1 of uncultured Acholeplasma sp. Taxonomy (GTDB): domain Bacteria; phylum Bacillota_I; class Bacilli_A; order Acholeplasmatales; family Acholeplasmataceae; genus Acholeplasma. The sequence goes on along the minus strand of CAZRKJ010000026.1, from coordinate 6,482 downwards.
TTAAGAAATGCTCTTTAGAAAATGGTCTGTATAAGTGAACCGCTAAGATCCCTACTTTTTGGCCCTTTCTATTTAGATAGTCAATGGTTTCTTTACTTGATTCAACCACTGAACCCATTGCAATAATAACGTCTGTTGCTTCAGGGTGACCATAATATACAAATGGTTTATACACTCTACCTGTTTCTTTAGAGATTTCTTCCATGTAGTAAGCTACCGTATCGGCAACACCTTGATAGTGTGATGCTTGTAGCGTTCTTGTTTGGAAGTAAACGTCATCATTTTGTGCTGTTCCTCTCGTTTTAGGTCTAGCTGGATTCATTGAGTTATCTCTAAATCTTTGAATCGCTTCTCTATCAAGTAGTCTATCAAATACTTCATAGTCTAAAACTTCGATCGTATTAACTTCATGAGAAGTTCTAAATCCGTCAAAGAAGTGTAGGAATGGAATGCTTGATTTAATCGCAGCTAAGTGTGCAACACCCGCTAAATCCATAACTTCTTGAACAGAGTTACTTGCTAAAATTGCAAATCCGGTTTGTCTTGCAGCCATCACGTCTTGGTGATCTCCAAAAATAGATAATGCTTGAGAAGCAATACTTCTTGCAGCAACGTGGATAACACCTGGTAGTAATTGACCTGCTATTTTATACATGTTAGGCAATTTAAGTAATAAACCTTGACTCGCTGTGAATGTTGTTGTTAATAAACCAGCTTGTAAAGATCCGTGGACCGTGCCTATCGCTCCAGCCTCTGATTGCATTTCTACGACCTTAACAGGCATACCAAATAAGTTTTTCTTACCTTGGCTTGCCCATAAATCCACGTGTTGTGGAATTGGTGAAGAAGGTGTAATCGGATAAATACCAGCCACCTCAGTGAACGCATAAGATGCGTAAGCGCATGCTTCTGTACCGTCCATGGACTGGATGACTTTTTTCTTTTCTGCCATATTATAATTCCTCCTTAAGGTTATTTTCATTACGCAACCTTTATTATATAAAATAAAGCGCCTAAAATCAAGGTGATTTAAGCGCTTTACATACTTTTACATTGTATTTATAAACCTTCTAATTATTAAGGTATTCGATAACTTCTTCTACGTTTTTAGATGCACTTGCTGGGTGCCATATTTTTTCAACATTACCCGTCTCATCAATGATGTATGTGGAGCGGATAATTCCTTCAACTTTCTTTCCAAAAACACGTTTCTTACCAAATGCTCCAAAGTAAGTTGCTACCTCTTGGGTTTCATCACTTAAAAGAGTAAATGGTAAGTTATATTTATTGATAAACTTTTCATGACTGCTTGCATCATCTGGGCTAATACCAAATAAAACAACGTCTTTATTTTTTATTTCATGAAAGTTATCTCTAAAATCACATGCTTGCGTAGTACATCCAGGTGTATTGTCTTTTGGATAAAAATACACCACTACCTTTTTACCAATATGTTCACTTAAGGTATGTAGATTCCCTTGAAAATCTTTAAGTGAAAAATCTTTAACACGATCACCAACCTTTAACATTATTTAACCACCTTCCTTATGTTTTCTATCAATGTTTCATAGGTTTCATTGCCTGTATAATAATCTATCCCATAGTTAAAATGAATTGGAATTTTATGATCAATCAATTCTTGTTTTATTTGTTTTAACATTTCCTCTAATAAAAGCTCATGGATATTAGCAAGGATAATAACAATCCCTTCATCATAGCCGACAGGATCAATAGAAAATTTCTTCTTTAAATAAGAGGAAAAGCTCTTAATGTCATCGTTTGTGTATTTGCCCACCGGTTTTATATAAAGCATACAAACTGCTTTTAATTTTTGATTGTCTTTTAGGGTTATTAGTTTATTATATTCCATGATAATGTTTTCTTTAGTATAGATACCAAAGCGCTTATCTTGTCGCTTTTTTTGCTTATGATTATAGTAAACCAAGCCTAATAAAGTCATAAGCATGATAAGGCTAAAGGTAAGGGCAATAATGGCGGCTGTGTTTTGTTTTAAAACAAACAATAAGATCGCCATTACTAACGATAAAATTAAAGGAAATACGATGTTTTTTGTTTTCATAACTTCACCTCTTCTATTATATCAAAAAAGTGAGCAAAACACTCACTTTTTGAAATACAACAATCTTAAACTGTTTAATATTACTAAGATGGTAGACCCTTCATGAGCAACCACGCCAAGTGTAATCAACACAAGCCCAAAGATATTAAATATGAGTAATAAAACAATCACACTAATTGAAAAGATAACGTTTTGTAATACGATATTTCGAAGTCGCTTTGAAAGTTTTTTTGTTTTAATGATGTTTTCTAAATTGTCATTCATAAACACCATATCCGCCGTTTCTAAAGAGACATCGGTTCCACTCCCCATACTTACCCCAATATCAGCGCTTGCTAAAGCTGGTGCATCATTAATGCCATCTCCAACCATTAACACATGCTTACCTTGTTGGTTTAGTTTATGAATCTCTTCTACCTTCTGTTCAGGGAAACACTCACTTCTAAAGTGATCAATATTTAGCTCTTTCGCTAAGTTTGAAGCACTTTGATGATTATCACCCGTTAACATAACCACTTCCATGTTATGTTGATGCAATAGATCAATCGCATGCTTTGCGTTTGGTCTAATGGTGTCTTTTAATTTTACAAGCCCAACCATAACGCCATCTCTTGCAACACTAACGAGTGTAAACCCTTGTTGTGTTAGTGATTTCATATCCACTTCACACTGCGTGCACATATTAATTTCAAATCGACCAATTAACCATGTGTGATCAGCGATAATACCCTCAATACCCATCCCAGGTATTTCTCTTGTTTTAACATCAGTCGTTTCTACATTTGAAAAATGCTTATAAATACTTTGTGCGAGTGGATGTGATGATTGCCTTTCAATAGAGACTAAAGCTTGTAAAAACACCTCATCACTTACACCATATGTTACATAACCCTCTACATGTGGTGTCCCTTCAGTAATGGTTCCTGTTTTATCAAATACAACCGTATCAATGTCTTTCATCCGCTCTAACGCAGGACCTCCTTTTATTAAAATACCTTGTCTTGCGCCATTTGATAAACTGGCTAATACCGCAGGTGTAATAGAGGCAACAAGTGCACAAGGACTCCCCACAACCAATACAATAATACCGCGCTCGAAAGCCGTTTGCCAATCCCATACCGTTAGGCCAACATGACTAAGTAGTGGCACCAACATCAAAATACCAGCTAACGCGATAACAAGATATACATACCATTTTTCAAACCGTTCAAGAAAAGATTCTTGTTTGGTTTTATTATCTTGAGCATCTTGAACAAACGATACGATTTTATTAACCACTGTTTCCGCCGCATCTTTAGTAACTTGCACTAAAATCATACTCGATTGGTTAATCGTACCCGCATACACATTTTCACCTTTAAGTTTATCTACAGGCACAAATTCACCAGTGATCATTGATTCATCAATCGAAGTTGACCCCTCTACAATCACCCCATCTACAGGAATTTGTTCCCCCACTTTAACCATGACAATGTTACCAATTTCTAAGTCTTTAACCAATACCTCTATCTCTTCACTTCCATCAACCACAATCGCTACATCAGGGGCTAGTGTTAATAATTCAGTCAATGCTTTTTCACTTTTTAGTGTTGCGTATTCTTCTAAAACACCCGATACCGCAAAAATAAAGATTAAAATCGCACCTTCTTTATAATCACCTAAGATTAAAGCACCAATCGCTGCCATAATCATAAGTATTTCAACATTGAGGGCTTTATTTTCAATGGTTTTTAAAATACCTTCTTTAGCTTTGGCAAAACCACCAATTAAAAAGGCGAGTCCATAGATACTAATAAACACCCATTTATTAAGTCCAGGACTAGTCATCTCTAAAGTTACGCCAATAATAATTAGTAAAAGCGAAACAACAGCCATAATGATATCTCTTCTTACTTCTTTCATATATATACCCCCAATTTTAAAATCATTATAACACAAAAAAATCAACTTTTATATAATTAAAGCTCATATTTATTATAAATAAGGGCTTATTTATAAAGATAATGATTTGCAAAAGAAAAAGGAACCATTTAAGGTTCCTATGGTTTAATGTATTTAAAGCCTTCTTCTTGAAGTAGTAAAATCTTATAAACACCACTACTCACAATTTCTACACCCTCTATTAAACGTTGTTTGTCAACTTTCCTTGATGTTAAGGCGTTATTACAAATGTAGTATTTAACATGGTCAATTAAGGATTTTTGATGCACAAATAAATCCACCGCTTCCGCGTTCGCCACAACCGCCACTTCAATTTGGCTATCTTCTTTTAAAATGTTTGCTACATTCGCCTGCAGCAAATCCCATTTATGATATTCATCAATATGAAACAATACTTTCATTTTAAAACCTCCCTTAATGAAATTATAACACAATCAAAAATGATTAAGAAAAACACGCTTAAGTAAGCGCGTCTTCCTTAAATTTATCATGATCTAATCGTAGATTATCTATGACTTTAAAAATATTATCAAAGTCTTCGCTGATTGCTTTAGTGTGTGATTCATTGATTGCTTCAAATAAAGGGATTTTAAAACGTTTCGTCTTTTCACCATGCATTCCTAAATGAATAGAATCATTCAATAAACAAAACAACATCCTGCCTTGATGAGCTTGTTCATGTTTAAGCAGTTGTTCAATCATCAGTGGTGTAATTAAATAGAAAAAAGTGTGTTTATCACTCGTATAGGAGGCAAACTTTTCATTAAAGGTAAGCGATTCTGTATCGATTTTTTCAAGCCCTTTATTATTAACCCCTTTCGAGAAAAACTGTTTTTCAAATATTTTAATCGTTTGTCCTAAGTTCTTATCAAGCGTAATGATTAACCAAGGTCCCACATAAACAGGCGTTTTTTGCGTGCTTTTTCCATTGGATGTGACTAAGTAAATAGCTAATCTACAATACTCTACCGTTAATCCTTTATAATCAAATTTAGCGTAATCAGAACCCCCATATTGATTAAAGGAATTTGAAATCATTCCGGTATCTTTAATGACTTGTTTTGCAATATAGTTTTTGGCTTGATAAATCCCTTCAATACCTTTTTCTTTCATGATTTCATTGACGATAATGTCTTTAATCTTATTTAAATTCTTATTGATTAAATAAGAAGCTAGGGCAATCATCCCACCGCCCCCTAAAAACATGAAAAAGCCTATTAACGTTGTACGATCACCCATAAATAAAGCCATGCCTAGTGGTATAAATAAAACACCCACTCCAAATAAAATGGCATAAGGTATGATTGTTTTTTGTTTTTGTTGATTGAGTTTATTATAATCCATCATTCATCACCTTCCTTAAAAGTATACCATTAATAGTGTAGTGGTTCATTTAGACTTAGTAGGGTTCTTCCATTTAACTTAGAACCTACCCTAAAGATTGAAAATCCAACCAATGTAAATAAGGCATAATACACTACCACATATAAAAGAAACGATACTCTTTGAATATAGTTAAACACAGGTAGTGACGTCTCTACAAAGGGATGCATATAAAACATTCTAACCTTTGACTCTGAAACATCATTTAATAATAAATTAATTAATATTGCCGTCACCATAAATATTAACAATATCAAACACGCTTTTAAAAAACATTTAAAGTCGCCCACTCTTTTAATCTTCCACACATAAATTCCAACCCAAATCATCAATGAATGATGAACCATCGTATGAATAGAGACAAACAACCGGTCTTTAAACACACCCATTGGATAGATCATCGTTATTAATCCTGCAAATAATCCAAACGTTGCTAAATAGGTTAGAATTGGGTTTTTAACTTTGTCGTTTGGAATGAATAATAATGGCAATAAATATAAGTGAGTTGAACAAAATTGAAAGGGAAATATCCCCCAGTGATAGGTATTTGTAATACCAATCCCCCATGATCCATGATGGTAATAATCATATTGTTTATATAATTCACCTACATAGAATATAACCAACACAATGATTAACAGCACCTTTTGTTGTTTATGGGAGGTTTTTATCGGTAAAAAGGCGATTAAAAAAGACACTAAAATAGAAATACCTAAAAAAGTTAAATGGAACCATCCATAAAAGGTGGGTGTTTCTATTTGAATGTCTGTTAAATAATTAATAAATTCAAGCATAACTGAGTTTATAATATAAGCTAACCTTTCAATACTTAGTGTAGCATGATATGACCTATTAGACAATAGAAACTTACGCTTCTACTTGATAACATTGGAGGTTTCTAGAAGTCTGTTTGACATTAATTAAGATGTTTTTGTTTTGAAGGAGCACTAGATTGGAATATCTTAAAGAATGCATAATCAAAGATCAATGATTAAAAATCCTTCTTTTCCCATTGATAACTCTTTGATAACTTTTCCATTCTCAAAATAATAGCAACCACCATGGCTTGTTTTTGAAA
>CAZRKJ010000025.1:0-15486 GCA_964600775.1 uncultured Acholeplasma sp. | reverse complement strand
GTTAAATCAATGGGGATTGCCTTGGAATGAAAATTTTAATCCGGCATTTATTGAAGACTATGAAGATTAATCCAAATTTAAAGACGCCATATTATTTAGTAGACGAAACTAGATTACTTAGTAACTTAAAAGTTATTGAGGAAATTAAAAAGAGATCAGGCTGCAAAATTCTTTTAGCTCAAAAGGCTTTTTCAATGTTTGCACTATACCCTATGTTATCGGAATATTTAGATGGTACCACAGCAAGCGGTCTTTACGAAGCAAGACTAGGGTTTGAGCATTTTGGTAAAGAAGTACATGTCTATGCACCGGCATATAAAGATGAGGATTTCAAAGAGATTTTAGAATATGCTGATCATATTGTCTTTAATTCAGTTAACCAACTTAAAAAATTCAAAGATCAAGCACTTGAAAAAGGGAAAACATTAGGTATAAGAATTAATCCTGAAATCTCGACTCAAGAACACAGTATGTATGATCCTTGCGCACCAACATCACGTATGGGTATAAGACTCGTTGATTTTGATGAAACAATATTACCTTTTATTACAGGTATTCATTTTCATACACTTTGCCAACAAAATTCAGACGCTTTAGAAATAACATTAAAAGCAGTTGAAGAAAAATTTGGCAAATATTTACATCAACTTAAATGGATTAACTTTGGTGGTGGACACCATCTTGCAAGAGCAGATTATGATATCGATTTGCTAGTTAAGCTTATTAAACATTTTAAAGACACATATGATGTTGAGGTTTATTTAGAACCAGGAGAAGGTATTGTAATTAATACTGGTTTCTTTGTAGCTCAAGTCTTAGATATAGTAAAAAACGACATGGAAATTGCAATTTTAGACACATCAGCTACATGTCATATGCCAGATGTCATTGAAATGCCCTTTACACCGCCTGTAATAAATACAATAGAAAAAAGTAATTATCGTTATCGTTTAGCCGGTTACACTTGTTTAACGGGTGATAATATAGGTGAGTACTATTTTAAAAAGCCATTAAACATAGGTGATTTAGTCATTTTTGAAGATATGGCACTATATACGATGGTTAAAAATAATACCTTTAATGGTATTCCATTACCTGCTATTTATGCAAGAAATCTATCTGGTGATGACGTGCTCATCAAACAGTTTGATTATTTAGATTTCAAACATAAATTATCTTGATCAAACAATGAGTAAAATTAGAGTAGCCAAATTTGGCGGGACCTCCATGGCAACAACTGCATCAATATTAAAAGTCATAGATATCATTAAAAGTGATAAAGAGCGACGATTTATTGTAGTATCTGCACCAGGAAAAAGAAACACGAATGACACTAAAGTTACTGATCTGTTATATAAACTTGCTGATGAAATTATTGAACATCAAAAAACTGATACCTTTGAACTTGTCAAAGAACGTTTTACTGAAATTGCTACAGGATTAAATGTTTCCTTTTCAATAGATGAACTACTTGATCGTGTTCTAGAAGAAATGTTAGAAGTTGAAACGTTAGAATTTATTGTATCAAGAGGGGAGTATTTATCAGCATACATCTTAGCAGATGTACTCAACTATGAATTTGTTGATGCTAAAGATATGATATGTTTTAAAGGATCTAAAGTAGATTATACATTAACTCAAAAGACAGCCAAAAAACTCTTAAGACATAAGGAATATGCAGTTATTGGTGGTTTTTATGGATCAAACTCAAGAGGTGATATCAAATTACTATCAAGAGGTGGTGCGGATGTAACAGGTGCATTAATCTCAAGAGCAGTTTTTGCTAGAGTATATGAAAATTGGTCTGATATTGATGGCTTTTTAATGTGTGACCCTAGAATCGTTGAAAACCCACCCTTAATTGAAATGATGACTTATAAAGAATTAAGAGCTTTATCCTTTATGGGGGCAAGTGTCATCCATAGTGATACATTTTATCCGGTAGCTAAAGAAGGTATTCCAATTCATGCAAGAAACACTTTTAATCCAGATTCTACTGGTACATTCATATATGATTATGTACCAGCTAGTCGCTCTAAGAATGTGATTACAGGAATCGCCGGATTAAATAATTTTACATTGATTATCATTGAAAAACATTTAATGGATGAAATTACAGGTTTTGACAGAAAAATACTATCTTTCTGTGAAAAGTTAGATATTCAAGTAGAACACTTCCCAAGTGGAACAGATACATTCTCTATGATGATCGAATCTAAATATTTAACAGGTGATAGAAAAGAAACATTAATTGCTCAAATCAAAAAAACGATGAAACCAGATAATGTTGAAGTATTGGATAATATTTCATTAATATCGATTGTTGGAAGAAATTTGATGGCTAATAAGTTTAATGTCTTAAAACTCTTTAGTGCCCTTGTAAATACAAACATTACATTAAGAATGATAGACTATGGCTCAAATGGTACTAACATTGTCATTGGTGTAGATGATATTGATTATGCATATGCAATTAATGCAGTTTATAATGAATTTGTCAGAGTAGATGAATAATAAAAAAAGGTTTTCTAATTTATTAGACAATGTTAACTGTTTCGTAACAAGTCTAATTACTAGAAAGCCTTTTGTTCTATATACATTCAGGCTAATGATTTTATTTACGTTTCATTATAGCCAGATATTCAATCATAAAATGTAAATGAAATTAATCTTATGGCTAGGTACTGTATAATTAAACCATAGTATACATATAACTTATGAACATCATTACACGATATATTAAATATGGATTTGTATCATAAATTAAAAAACTACTGAAAGGAATAAGGTCTACTAAAATATTATAAATTATTAACATTATAGTAATCTTAAATATAAATATGAGTTGGAATATTCTTGCTGAATTTGTTTCATTAGTCTTTTTAATTATTTTAATCCAATATGCAAATGATTATAGGGCATCAAATAGTTTGAAAAATAAACTATACATATTTAACTTGTGGTTTGTATTGGGACAAATTATTTTATCTATATTATCCATCTTAGGTATACAATATTACTCACAAACACCTTTATTATTAAACCATGTTATTCAAGTGCTATATTTCTTATCTGTTCCATTAATACCAACATTTATTTTTCTATATGTTATTTCAGTAATTTGGGAAAGATTACCGAAGTTAAATTCATTCATGAAACTTATGATTTTACCTAATATTTTATATTTTTTATATGTTCTAACGAATCCTTTAACAAATCTAATTTATACGTTTAATGAAAATGGCGAATTTATATTAGGCGAAGGTGTTATATATATATATTTATTTTCTAACATATACATACTTTCCATTATTGCAGCAATATTTATTGGTAGAAAAAGAATTAACAAAGATATTAAGCGTGTCTTATTGGTCTTTCCAATTGTAATTGTTGCAGCTCAGTTTGTTCAATTATTATATCCTCATGTAATTTTAACTGGTGCAGCTGCAACAACAGCATTGTTAATTGTATATTTATTCTTTCAAAATAATTTAATGTACATAGATCCACTTACAGGTGTTAAAAACAGAAAAGCTTTTACTAAAGACATTAATATGCATATTATGAATAAAAATCAATTAGAAGTAATCTTAATTAGTATGGATGATTTTAAAGATGTAAATGATAACTATGGACACATAATTGGAGATACTATTTTAAAACTCATTAGTGAAACATTGGTCAAAATAGCCCATTATTGTGAAGTTTATAGATTTAGTGGTGATGAATTTGTTGTTATCATAGTTAAAGATTCTGAAAACAACATAAAAGAAGAAATACTTCAAATTTTTGAAAAAAGAATAACAATAGATAATAATCAACTTGATCTAAGTGCTAGTTTTTCTTGTGTAAATTTTCCTGAACATGCAGCAACCCTAATAGAAATCGTTCAAGTACTAGAGTACGGCATCAAACAATCAAAGGGTCAAGGTAAAGGTAAGATGATTGAATCTAGTGCGAGTACTGTTGAATCCATTTTAAGAAAAAACAAAATTAAAGATTTTATAAAGAAAGCATCTTTAGAACATAACTTTAATGTTCAGTTTCAACCAATATATGCATTAAATAAGGATAAATTTACAGCTGCAGAAGCATTGCTCAGATTAAAAAGTGATGATTTTGGTGCCATCAGTCCATTGGAGTTTATTCCAATTGCTGAGGAAGTAGGATTGATGCAGCAACTCAATTACTTTGTTATAGAAAATGTCTGTAAATTTATTAATAATCTTAAAACTAGAGATGTTGATTTTGAGTTTATATCTTTAAATATGTCATATTCACAAATCATGGACAAAGCACTTATTTCAAAATTAAATGCTTTACTATTACACTATGGTGTTGAATCAAGACATATACATATAGAAATCACGGAGAGTATGTTTATTGACCAAATAGAAGTAGCTAATGAAATTCTTGAAAAGCTTGTTGCTGAAGGTTACAAGCTTTGTTTGGATGATTTTGGTACTGGATATTCAAATATAACCAATGTTATTTCGTTTCCTGTTAGTATCATAAAACTCGATAAAAGTATGGTCCATAAGTCGTTAATGGTAGAAAAAAATCTAGTAGTTACACAAGGGATTTCTAAATCGTTTAACAATGTAGGTTTTGAAATCTTAACCGAAGGTATTGAAACCAAAGAGCACTTAGAAATAGCAAAACAGTTTTTATCAAATTATATACAAGGCTATTTCTTTGCAAGACCTATGCCTTATGAAGAGGCAATAAAGTATATTGGTAAATCAAAATTAATTTAAGTTTATTAGATAAGTGAGTTAAATATACATATATATATAAGAAAAGGTGCTGTTTAAGCACCTTATTCACTGTATTCACTAGGTTATTTTTAAAGGCATTACACGTTTGATTATGACATTTTTTAACTGATATATTATTAAAACGGAAATCATTGCTGTTGTGCCTAATTTACCACCTAAACCTTGGAAATGGGGAAACAAGACAATAAATAATAGACTACCTATAATGGAAGCTATAGCTGCTTCAAATATGTTTGATATACGATTTTTAGATGCCATGCCGATAAATGTGTTTTGGAATAAAACAATTGCATAAATTGCACCAAAGGTAAATATTTCAGGTACAACCAATGCAAATAATAAACCTACGATACCGGAGGCTAAAACCGGACTTAAATTATATTTATGCTGAAGAAAATAGGTTAGTGTGCCACCTATAAGACCAAAGATTATGATGCCTAAATATGCATTTTGATTAAGTGAAATAGCATCAAAATATAAATGATTAAACATGAATGCACCAATAAGTGTAGCTGTTAGACCGATTGTACCCAGTCGACCACCAAATCCTAAATAGGATTTACTAGAAAGCATATATACAAAACCAACCAATACACTAATGATGATTGCTTCTGGATATGTAAACGTTAAACCAATCATGCCTGCAAAACTACCTGCATAAATGCCAAGTGATTGATCCTTTTTTACAAAATAACCTATGATGCCTATGAGTGCTGATGCACTAACTGCTGAGAGCATTGTTTCTTTGTGTAATATAAATGTTAATATAGATCCAAGTGCAGTATATAATACTGACTTTATATCTAATGTGTAAAGTTCATTCTCAGTATATAACTTATAAATAAGTGGAGACAAAAAAATTACTACAGCAAGTAGTACAAACAATGGTATTATATGCATGTGTATTGCAGAACCGATTAATAACGTTAAGAAGGTTAATGTTAATAAAATCTGTCCAATGCGATTTTTCAAGTCATCACACTCCGCTATAATTGTATCATAAGGTATAAAAAATATATTTAGAAATTATAAGACAGAGTTTTTTTTTTTATATATGCAAATTTTTTCACATAAATAATAGGTTTATTTAATTTTCTTTTACCATTAGAGATGATAAATAAATCGTTTTATAATAAAATGAGTAGAAGGATGTGAACACATGATAATAGTCGTTGGTGCAAGTGCAAGTGGTAAAACTGAATTAGCTAAAATTTTATATGAAAAGTTTGGTTATAAAAAATGTATAACCACTACAACTAGATGCCCGAGAATAAATGAAGTAGATGGCATAGCATATCATTTTGTAACAAAATCACAGTTTGAAAAATTGTTAAAGGCAGATCAATTTGTTGAAGTAACAGCATATCATGATCAAATGTATGGCTTACAGAAAAAGGATGTCATAGAAAATGGTATTGTTATTGTAGATCCAAATGGTGCAAATCACTTAACAGAAAAACTGGATTTAAATGCATACGTAGTCGTTGTTGAAGCAGATGAAGCTACTAGACGTGCTCGGATGCTTGCTCGTGGAGACGAGGTTCAAAAAATAGAAGAAAGATTATATATTGATACAGGGTTTTATGATTTTGAAAAGTTTACAAAAATAAATCTTAAAATTAAAAACGAAAATGAGCCGTTAGAAAAACTTTCAAAAATTATTCATGACTCCTATCAGGTATACTTAACGTCAACATTTAATAAAAATAAGTAGTTATAAAAAATACCTCTAAAACATTTATACAAGAACGATATTGTGTCATTGATGTATAAACGTTTTAAAGGTTTTTTATTATTTTTTGGAAGCTAAATCTAATAGTGCTTGATCCTTTAATCTGAAAATGATCCATTCATCCATAGGTTGTGCACCAATTGAAGTGTAAAAATCAATTGAAGGTTGATTCCAATTTAGACAACTCCAGTCTAAACGTATGCAACCACGTTCCACAGCAATATGAGCAACATAGGATAATAATTTTTTACCTATACCTTTTTGTCTATGAGATTCCAATACAAAAAGATCTTCTAAGTATAAGTTTGAACGAGTCTGAAAAGTCGAAAAATTTGCATGAAATAGTGCAAAACCAACTGCAACACCATCAAGTTCAGCTAAGATAACTTCAGCATGTCTATAAGTGAAAAGTTCTTTATGTAGAGCGGATTCATCACCAATTACAAGCGCATCCATACGTTCATAAGTTGCTAACTTTTTTATGAATGAAAATATTATAGGGGTATCTGCTTCTGTAGCATTTCGTATTTTTATAGCATTATAAGACATTTTACAATATCTCCTTAAATTAAGTTACGTTCAATAGTGATTATATCATGGTTAAAAGTATAAAGTTAATATAATTTGATATTAGTTTATATATGCAAAATCTACATAGCAAATAATTTTTTCATAAAAATATAAAAAAATGACTTCCAAATTAAGTTGGAAAGTCATTTATTAGTTCTAAATAAGGTCTAGAAATCTTTTTTAATTTTATCTAGGATAGCCATATCTTCTGGTTTGATTTCAAAATCAACATCGGCATTCATGATTATACGGTCTTCATGTGTAGATTTCGGCAGTGGTGCTGTGCCTTTTTCTAAACAGTAACGAATACATATTTGAGCAGCGGTAACTCCATATTTATCAGCCATCTGATTTATCTGAACATTTTTCAGTAAACGGCCTGTACCTAATGGCGAATAAGCCTCAACAAATATATTGTGTTTTTTGCAATGCGCTATTGTAGCTGATTGATCTAAACCGATAAAATAAGCAATTTGGTTAACATGTGGAACAATTTCACAGTTATCAATAATATTATCGATATGTTCTGGTGAAAAATTAGAAATACCTATTGCACGAATTTTACCTGATTTATATAATACTTCCATTGCCTTGTATGCTTGAACATTACCTTCATTGCATTCTTTACCAACTTCAGACCATGGCCAAGGTGCATGTATCAAAAATAAATCTAAATACTCAAAATCTAGAGCTTTAAGTGTTTCCTCAAAAGCTTTTAATGCACCATCATAAGATTTTATGTGTGATTCGAGTTTTGATGTTACAAATATTTCATTTCTAGGAATTCCTGAATCTTTTATTGCACGACCAACAGATGCTTCATTACGATAACCTTCTGCAGTATCAATGTGACGGTATCCATTTTTTAGTGCTGACAAAACTGTTTGATAAGCTTCATCACCATCTTTTACTTGCCAAGTACCTAAACCTATTTTAGGCATCGTTACACCATTACTAAGTGTAAAATATTGATTTATTACTTTCATTTGATAATCACCTCTATATTTATTATAGCATGTATAATCTTTAGTTTGTGATTCGATTTAAAAGTTTATACTAAATTATATATCATTACATGTATATGAAAAGTTAAAAAAAAACTTACTAAAAGCGATTTTATTAATGTTATAATAGTTTAGAGTAAAAGTAAAATATTTATTTGTACGTGCTATATTAATTAATACCATAATAAGTCTAAAGGAATAATGCATGATTAATATCTATCAATTTTTAAAAAAGCGTATGATGATGCCAATTATATTTTTAGTTTTATTTATAATGGCATTTATATTTGATGATATCGGAACAATCTACAATGGATATTTAAATATTTTAAAGAGTCCAAGTGTCCTTATCAGTGATTACATTCAAATTGGTGGTTTAGGAGCTACGCTTTTTAATGTGGCAACTATTATGTTGTTAAATATTTTATTGCTTACGTATTTAAAGTTAAAGATTAGTGGGCCAATTTTTGCAGGATTGCTTACCATAGCTGGTTTTTCTTTTTTTGGTAAAAACATATTTAATACGTTACCTATATATTTAGGTATATATTTACATGCTAAGCAACAAAAGTTAGAGTATAAGTCATTTATAATTGTTGTATTATTTTCTACAGGTATTTCACCCATTGTTAGTTTTTTAATATTTGGCACAGAATGGCCGCTTTATATTGGTATTCCAGCAGGGATTTTGGTTGGCATTTTTACCGGGTATATCCTACCGGTTTTATCTGCACATACAATTAGATTTCATAAAGGTTACAATTTATACAATGTTGGTTTTGCTATGGGCATACTTTCAATGCTATATGCTGCAATACTCACAAATCTGTTTAATTTCGATTTGTTTAGGTTTGGATCAGTTACAAGTGAGGCGTATCACATAGAACTATTCATTTTAACAGCAATAATGTCAACAATATTTATTGTAAGTGGTTTTATGAGTGATTTAAAAGTTTATAAAAAATATCCGCTTATACTAAATACATCTGGACGACTAGTTTCAGACTATATAAGGGATGCTGGTAGAGATATCACAATGGTCAATGTCGGTATAATGGGTTTTATATCACTGATCTCGATTGCATTATTAGGTATTCAAATAAATGGAGCTGTCATGGGTGGCATATTGACTGTCATGGGTTTTGGCGCTTTTGGAAAACATCCAAAAAATGCAATACCAGTTATGATTGGTGCAGTCATTTGGTACATAATCGTAAGAGAAACAACTGGTGAAGTTGGTGTTGGTTTAGCAATAGCAGTACTATTTGTCACAGCAGTTGCACCAATTGCCGGTAGACATGGTGTGATCTTTGGTATAATCGCTGGGTTTATTCACGTTATGTTAACGCCATTTACATATGTATTTCAAGGTGGTTTTGACTTATACAATAATGGATTTGCTGCAGGCTTTGTTGCTGCAATACTTGTACCAATATTTGAGTTTATTCAAAAAGATAAGATTGGGGAAGATCTTTCATGATTAAGAAACAAGAGATAAAAATTATTTCCAATATAGTCCAAGAAATAAGTTTATTTTTAATGATGCATGGCTATAAAGAATATCAGTTAGAAGTAAAAAGTGAACATAGTGTTACCTCAATAATTATTAATATATCTACACCAAAACATGACTTAATAGATCGAATGAAGGAAAAAATCACTGGTTCCAGAGAAATTGAAATTGAAACCTATGGTTGGGAGTTACTTGGTGATATTGATACAAGAGGCGAATTACTTATGATAGGTGCTTTGATTGATGATATGATTGTTGAAGAATTTTCAAATACAACTAGAATTACCTTACATAGAAAAAACATCTACAAAGATTAAATACTTTATAAATAAAACCTCAACACTATAAACAATTTGATTTGTTTGTGTGTTGAGGTTTTTTATTTAAATATAGATTAAATAATTTTATGATATGCAAGTCTTAGACTATCTGTATCAGTTGTTACATGAACTGTACCACATAATATAAAGCCTTGAGACTCAAGTGATTTTATCATGGCTGTATTTTTTTGGTGTGTATCGATTCGTATGTCTCTTATATTAAAGTAGTCAAATACAAAGTTAATCATTTGGTGTGTAAGTTTCTTACCAACATATGCATTTGAAATAGCAATACGATGAATAACTTTATAGGGGTTATTGTTTAACCAACTACCTTCAATATGGTCATATACGAAATCAAAAGAAAATACACTCATGGTACCAACGATTTGATTATTAACTTCATAAACGAATAGTGCACCATCCATAATATCTTGTTTGATTATAGTTTCATTTGGATAATTATTTTGCCATTGTGTCATACCGGCTGATTTCATTCTAGATTGTGCTTCTTTAATAATTTTCATTATATTCTTAGTATCTTTTAATGTGCCTAAACGAATCATGAATTACTTCCTCCTTATTATATTATACATATTTATTATCAATAAAAATAGATTATTAGAGTATTTGAAAGTGGAATTTCTAAAATTAAGGAAATTATATAATAGGGCTAAATTACTCAAAAAATGTTTAAAAAAATATTACTTGTTTTTACACTTTTACTCGCTGCAGTTGTATTAATAGCATGTAGTGATGCCGAAGGAACTACCGATCTTCAAGGTCCACAAGGTAATCCTGGGATGCCAGGTACACCTGGCACACCTGGTACAGATGGATTGTCAGCCTATGAAACTTACCTATATTATTTCCCTGGCTATGAAGGTTCTGAATCAGAATGGATTATCGAATTATCATTAGGTACTTTGAGTGTTGAAGGTACATTAGTCTTTGTAGATGGTACTACAGAAACGTTTAACTTCTTAAAGGGACAAACTTTTGGTAGTTCACCATACGTTCTTGATTGGTATCTAGATGATGCATTTGAGAATTTAGCTGATGAGGCGGTAATTACTGAAGATACCGAATTGTATATTGCTGCAGGAACGATTGTAGATACAGCAGTTTTAAATGATTTTGATATTTTAGTTGCTGCTGTATTAGAAGCAGAACTTGATGGTGCACTATCTAGTGAGGGTCCATTTACAGTGTTTGCACCTATAGATGAAGCATTTACAGATTTATTAACAACTTTAAATATTGAAGCAAGTGAATTATTAAGTTATACATTCTTATCCGATATTTTACTTTACCACGTTCTACCCGGTGAATTTTTAGCAGCTGATGTAGTTGAAGCTGCACCATTTGAAGTAGAAACTCTTTGTGGGCAAATGTTATCGATTACTGTTGAAGAAGGTAAAGTATTTGTTAATGGTGCAACTGTCACTTTACCGAATATCATCGCATCAAATGGTATCATTCATGTTATAGATGCAGTGATAGTACCTGCTTAAATAATATAGATATTTACCATTTTCATCATAAAGGCCATATGTCTTATGCATTAGACAATATGGCCTTTCAATTCGTTAAAATGTGTTAGCATTTATTAAAATAATGGATGCTAAATGTGTTAAAATTTCAAATGAGGTATGTAAATTATGAAATTTAAAAATATTAAACCCATACATATTATTAATGTATCCATGTTATCAGCAATAGTTTTTGTTTTCACTTATATTGGCATTCAAGTACCAGCATTTGGTGCGTTTGGCGGATTAACACATTTGGGGACACTTGCTATGTTTTTAATATCAATCAAGTATGGTAAATATTATGGTGCATTGTCAGGATCTATTGGTATGACCTTATTTGATTTGTTATCACCTTGGGCAGTGTGGGCACCAGGTACTTTTGTAATTAGACTTATTGCAGGTTATATCTTCGGACTCATTTCAGAAACGAAATCAGGTCAAGGCAAATCACAAATGAGAAATTGGTTGTCATTAGCACTTGGTGGTATTGTAATAGTTGTCGGTTATTTTATATTTGAATCCATATTTTTAGGTTCAGGTTTTGCAGCTTTACGGAGTATACCAGGAAATATACTGCAAATAGGTATTGCATCCATAGGTATATTTATATATAAATCAATGCCTAATATTAAAAATTAGTTTTTATTAGATTATTAGGAAAACATCTATTAAATATTGTATAAATAAAAACCTATAAACTATTTAGTTGGATAAATACTGTTTATAGGTCTTTTTTATTTAGGAAAGATGAACACTCTATGTTTAACTTATCCGTTATTTATACTAGCATCACTTCTTATATAAATTTTACTAAATAGTATATATTAAACTTTTAAAAGACGTTGTTGTTCAATCATAAGTACAACAAAAATACCGATGATTGGTAATAATCCTAATAAATAATATTTAGTTACAGGCTTTAGGATAAGTGGACTGATTGTTACCATAAAAAGAAAGTCAATTGTCATAATATGAACAAAAGAATCATTTAAAAACGCATCGATATAAATGGATGTACTACCAAATATTAAACCAGACAAAATTGCGATGATAGTAAAAATAATAGCGATGACAGATAATGCTTTAAAGTATTTTATATAACGCATACTTTTAATATCTTTATAAATAAAGAATGGTGTATTTGCAAACCCACCCAAACCAAAAGCTAATAGTAGTGGTATGTAGTCAAGTTTATTAAGTTTATGTGTAGCAAATGCAAACATTAAAAAAGCTAAGGGAAATAAACCGAGTAAATTAAACACTGCAAATATAAGGGGATCAGCCTGCATATTAAGTAAACGCATCAGTATATCTTGATTCATAAAGTTTGTTAATAAGTGAACAAGTGTATAAAAAATTAATAGAACATAAGCAACAAGTATATATTTTCTCATGATAAAACCTCCGTTTATAGAATAATATTACATTAAAATGTTAATATGTATCAAATTAATGCGCTAAAGTATTGTAATTTAACATATTTATAAAATTAAAATAAAATGTTGATAAATCATAATGTTTTATTGTTGACCTATATATGTAATCATGTTACAATATAAGCACTTCATCACTTTAGAGTGATAAAGTATTCGAGGTATTGATATGAAAAAAATATGTTATTTAAACAATTTACAAATACATCATCATAGATTAGGGCGTACATAGCATGCGTAATTGTTTGCTTTTATGCCCTTGTTTTGTTTGTTAAACTACTTAGGGCTTATGTTATCCAACAATCAAAGGATGCCAGATAGCCATACTATCTGGCTTTTATTATAAAAGGAGAAAAGAATATGCAATATTTAAACATAAATGAATTATCACAAAGACTCATTAAGAAAAATGAAATACTTAAAAATTTAGAATCACTCGTAAATCAAAATGGTTACATTAAGGTAGAACCAGATTATTTTGAACCATATGAACGTTTTATTCAATTAAATAGACGTATCAAAAAAGAATCAATGGTAAAGATTCAAAATCTTGATGGATCAATTTCTATTTTAAGACCAGATATTACAACGAATTTGATGAATTTGATCATACCTATTTGGTCTAATGGTAACGCATTAAAAATATATTATGTAAGTTCAACATTTAGACAAAATAAGAATGAGTCAATCGTTGAGACAAAACAGTTTGGTGTTGAATACTTAGGAGGTAAAGTTGAAGCTGACCATGAGTTAATCTATTTGATTTTATCCATTTTTAATAAACTAAATCTTGATTTTGTTTTAGAAATAGGACATCAAAAATTTATAAATGCTTTATTTAAGGAATTAAACTTATCTGAAACTAAAGAAGTACAATTAAAAACAATTATTAATGATAAAAACCAGTTTGAACTAAATAAGTTTCTTAAAACTGAAAATATTACTGATGACTGTAAAAAACTACTTAACAAAATATTCAAATTAGAGGGTAGCCTTGATCGTATAACTGAAATGCTAGATTCGATTACACTAAATGCAGATATGATAGATGCCCTTGAAGAACTTCGTGTCATCAAAAACTATTTAGAGACAGAAAAATTATTAAATTCAGTTACATTTGATCTAAGTTCACTTTCTAACTATGACTATTACAATGGGGTAACCTTTAAAGGGTATATTAAGAAGGTGGCGTATGCTATATTAAGTGGTGGACGTTATGATATGCTTACTAAGGAATTTGGTAAAGATGTACCAGCAATTGGTTTTTCAATCGATTTAAATGAAGTTTTAAAGGAGGTTTTATAATGTCTACAAATACACTTACAATTGCATTACCAAAGGGTCGATTAGGTGTTGATGCCCTAAATGCACTTATGGCTGTTGGTTTTGGACAAACAGTTAATCTAGAATCTCGTCAACTTATTTTTTATGATGAGGTCAACGATGTAAGATATATGATTGTAAAACCCGTCGATGTCATCACTTATGTGTATGAAGGTGTTGCTGATTTAGGAATCATCGGAAAAGATAGTATTATGGAAGAAAATAAAGATATATATGAACTACTGGATTTAGGTTTTGGTCAATGTAAGTTTGCGATTGCAGGGTATCCAAACCAAACGATTAATCCTAAAGATGAAGTGTTAAGAGTAGCATCTAAATATCCTTTTGTCAGTCAAAAATATTTTCAATCAAAAGAACAAAAAATTGAAATTATTAAGCTGAATGGCTCAGTTGAACTTGCACCACTTGTAGGCTTATCTGATGTAATTGTGGATATTGTAGAAACTGGTTCTACATTAAAAGCAAATGGTTTAACCATACTAGAAGATATGTTTGATATCAGTGCTAAGCTTATTTCAAACCGAGTAAGTTATCGTTTTAAAACGGCTAAAATCAATGATTTAATGCAACGATTAAATTCATATTTAGGGGTTATATTATGATTAAAATCATTGAAAATAATAGTGATGCACTAGATAATATTTTAAATAGAAGTCAATTAAATTTAAATGAAGTCAATCGTGTTGTTGAATCAATTATTGAAGATGTTAAAACCTATGGCGATCTAAAGTTAAAGGCATACACTATAAAATTTGATAAAGTAGAACTTGAAAATATTAAAGTGACTGAAACTGAAATTATGGATGCTTTTAATCAAATTGATCCAGAGTTAATTAATGATTTAAAGCAAGCGATGCAAAACATTTATGAGTACCATAAATCTCAAGTTGTAAAACCTTATACATTAACACCAAAACCAGGTGTAAAATTGATGCAAAGAGTTTTACCAATAGAAGCTGTAGGTATTTATATACCAGGAGGTACAGCTGCATATCCGTCTACAGTCTTAATGAATGCTGTACCTGCAAAAATTGCTGGCGTTAAACGTCTTGTTATGATTACACCTCCTCAAATTGATGGTACAGTTAAACCATCAATATTGGTTGCTGCTAAACTAGCGGGGGTAGATGAAATCTATAAGGTCGGTGGTGCACAAGGTATTGCCGCTTTAGCTTATGGTACAGAATCTATTTATAAAGTAGATAAAATTGTAGGTCCAGGCAAGATTTATGTTGCAATGGCAGAAAGTCAAGTATC
>CAZRKJ010000024.1:0-15641 GCA_964600775.1 uncultured Acholeplasma sp. | reverse complement strand
GCGATTCTTATGGATCTAACCTCTGAAATATCGGATACATCAACAATTACACTAGATCAAATCACAAGTATAGTGAGTGAATCTTCAATTATTATTAACTCTATGGTATCTGAAAACTTAATTCCTTCAATTGGTAATGACAAGATTCACCCAGATGCTTTAGAAGAAAACTCAACACCAGATGAAGTCTTACTAACAACAGAAATTAAACGTCCTGAAATGATTGATTTAAT
Organism: uncultured Acholeplasma sp.; assembly: GCA_964600775.1. GTDB lineage: Bacteria > Bacillota_I > Bacilli_A > Acholeplasmatales > Acholeplasmataceae > Acholeplasma. The sequence continues at coordinate 15,408 of CAZRKJ010000024.1, read as the reverse complement.
GCTTGCATTATCAACAGCACTCGGTGGTAATAAAACAGTAGATGATTTAAAAACCATCTCTGATGATATTACAATTGGTCAAATCATGTTATTAGATGAACAAACATCACTGATTAAAGATGGTTTAGTATCTAAGATGATTGTTGAAAATATTCCTGGTGGTGAAAGTGCAATCCGTACACACGCATATGATGCTACAGATTTAGCGAAACCAGAACCGTTTGGCATGCTAGAACAAGCAGAAATTAGCCGTATGTTCGAAGCTTTATATGCTTTATCAGGTAATGATGATTTGGCTGTATTAAAAGATTTAACAGCATCCTTATCAGATACATCAACGATCACATTAGGACAAGTCACTGATGTAGTCAGTCCTGAATCCATTATAATTAACTCTATAATTTCAGAAAATATGATACCAATACTAACAATTGGTCGAATACACCCAGATGCTTTAGAAGATAATACAACACCAAATGTTGCATTAGCTACAACAGAAATTATACGTAGTGATATGAAAGCATTGATGGTTGCATTAGAAAATGCACTAGGTTCATCTAAAGTACTTGATGAGTTATCAAACTTAGCAACTGAAATTACAATCGGTGAAATCATGTTATTAGATGCTGAAACATCACTCATTAAAGATGGTTTAATCTCTAAGATGATTGTTGAGAACTTACCTGGTGGTGAGGCAGCAGTACGTACACATGCATACGATACATTAGACATAGTTAAACCACAACCATTTGGATTACTGGATGCTACAGAAATTAGTCGTGTATTTGGTTCACTATATGAACTATCTAATCAAAATGATAGTGCATTATTAAGTGATCTAATCAGTTCATTAAGCAATACAACAAGTATTACAATTGGACAAGTTACAGATGCTGTTTCACTTGAGTCTATTATCATTAACTCAATCATATCTGAAAACTTAATTCCAATATTAGTGTTATCTGACATACACCCAGATACTTTAGAAGATAATGAAACACCAAACACAGTAGCACTCACAACTGAGATTAAACGTCCAGATATGATCGACTTATTTAATGCATTTGAGACATTAGGTTCTAATGTAACCTTAAGTCAACTAGAAACATTATTAGGAGATTCATTAACAATACTAGATATTCAAACAATGCGTACAAAAGAATCTAAGATCTTTGAAGGTAAAGTATCTAAGATTATAGAAGATACGGTAACGCCTGCCAGAATCGTAGATGAAGCATATGTTACAGGTGATACATTCGGATTAATTGAACCACTTGAAATCACAAGACTACTTGATGCATTGGATGCATTTAGTGGTGGTGGCGCAGTTGGTGCTGCATCGACACAATTAGCTGCAGGTGCTGCAAACCTTAAAGTCGGTACACTAGAAACAATCCATGGATATGCATCACTCATCATACGTTACTACATCTCAGAAGGTCTCTTAAGCTTTGTAGATAGTGATGTGAATGATGCCGCTTATGAAGCAAACTATATTGGCACATATTACACTTACGATGAAATATCTTACATCATCGACAGTCTAAAAGTACTATCAGGCAATGATTTAGACCAAGAACTACAAACACTCATTACAAATATGAACCCTGCATCATTAGAACCTCAAATGTTACTAGAGTTATTTGATGAAACGGGATACTCATATGTAATGCAACGTGAAGTAAGTAAAGTCATCAACGCAATTGATTTTGCAGCAGCATTTGGTATTAGCATACCAGAGGCAAGCTATGTTGGTAACGATTCAACAAATATAGACTTAAAAGATGCTGAATTAAGAGCGATTGCAGATGCACTCGATGCACTTGGTGTAACAACATTACAAATGGATCAAATTGATGCAGGTAGTACATCTCTTGCTCAAATCAAACTAGCTGTAGAAGCAGATTCAAAACTTGTTAACAGAATTATCTCTAAATCTATAGTAGATGCAAATCTAGACACAGTTGAATCACATATTGGTGAAGCAGATCCATCCGTAGATATTCAAGTAGATGAAATTATTAACATGGTCGATGCATTTATAGCGATGGGTATTGCTGATATTGATGGTGCATCATCAACTGACCCAGCTGTATTAATTATTAATGCTCAAGCAATTGACAGAACCGAATTTAGAGGTTACATCGATTACGATGAACTTGATGAAGATCAAGGTATGACAATGGTTAAAGAATTCTTATATGACATGCTAGGTACATCTTATAGTTTAGCTACATTTGGTGATACTTTAGATACTAGAGTCAAATTAGATACATTTATTTACGATACTATGTAGTAACAAAAGCATAAGCAAGATGACCTATCAAATAGGTCGTCTTGCACTTGCTATCATAAAGTTAAATTTAAGTTTATAGATTAAATACGTAAAAATAAATAACAATGTTGAATGATATGTATATTATAGGTTTTCACTATGTATAGATTTTCTTATGCTATAATAATACGCATATTCTAGTAATATATGTTTTAAAATGTTTGTTTAGGGAGAAAAACAAATGAATAATCAAAAAAATGTAATCTCATGGATTATACTTATATTTTTGGTTAGTACACTTTTGGTTGTAGGGTTACAAAGTGCACTCGAAAATTATAAGTTTGTTGTTCAACAAGCAACAGAATTAAATGAAGGTTGGTCTTATAGACGGGATGGTGGTGACGCTGTACCAATTGAATCATTACCGTATCGAATTGAGGTATATGGTTATGAAACCTATGCTATTGAGCAAAACTTAAGTGATGTATTTCAAAAGCAGCAACAAGTACTCGTTAGAACATCTTTAGCGAATGTTGAAGTTAAGCTAGATGGTGTTGTAATATATGAAGCAAATTTTGAAGGCGAGTTAACATATGCTAGTACATGGCATATTTTTGAGATTCCTTCAAATAGTCAGGGTAAGTTGCTGGAGTTAATTTTTTCAACACCTTATGATAGTATGCGTGGCATCATAAATGAAATTCATTATGGATATCTATCCGCATTATATATACATATTACATCGGAGTTTGGGTTACGTATGTTAGTAGGTCTGTTAACGTTTGCTATTGGTTTAGGCATATTAGTTATCACATTATTCTTTAGGAAAGAAAACTATGAAATGATTTATTTAGGCGTGAGTGCAATGATATTTTCATTATGGCTTGTTGCAGAATCTCGGATGTTACAGTTTTTCATAGGTAATCCTAATATATTAGGTGGTCTTGCATACATATCGATTGCACTTGCTCCAGTGACCCTTGCACTTTATGTTGGCCATGCACTAATCAGAGATTTTAAGCGTTTTTATTATTTTGCAGCATCGTTATATTTCTTGAACACATTAACAATAATGACACTGCATTATTCAGGCACTATAACATTTTTTGAAAGCGTACCAAGTTCAATTATCTTACTTGTCATAGGATTAATTTGTACAATTGTATTCTTAATATTTGAGTATAAAAAGTATCAGTTGAAAACAATTTTGACAGCTTTAATTATCTTTTCGCTTGTAGCTATATTTGCTTTTTTTGAAGTTTCGGTATTTTCTCAAAGTAACTTTAGTCAAACAGCAAACTTTGTGGCTTTTGGCTTAGGAATAATATTATTATCTGTTTTCTTTGCATATGTTCGATTTAGTGTCAATATCTATAAGGCTAGTTTAGAACGTAGTACCTATGAAAAGTTAGCTTATACAGATCAACTCACTGGTGCTCAAAATCGCTTCTCTTATTTTAAGGATATTGGTGAACTTGAACAATCTGAAAATTCAGTGACAAGATATTTTGTCTATCTGGATATTGATAAACTTAAAACAATCAATGATAGATATGGGCATACCATAGGTGATTATGCAATTAAAAGTGCATATGAATTAATGAGTGAAACATTTGGGTTGCATGGTAAGTGTTATCGTATGGGTGGAGATGAGTTTGTTTGTATCATTGAAACAGAGACATTAGAAGAAGTTCAAAGCATGATTCGCTTATTTGAACAAAGTTGTAGTAAGTTTAATGAAAATGCAATCTATAAATTCTGTGTGTCCGTTGGTGTTGCTAAATTTGAGTCTCATATAGGTAAGTCAGTGGATCAAGTATTATCTGAAGCTGATAAACAAATGTATGCACATAAGCATTCAAAAAAATAAAAGTTAATCCATAAAAGATTGTATAAACCGAGTATCCCATCATTTTGATTGGATACTTTTTTTGTATAAGTAACCACTAATTTTGTTCTTATAGTCAAAAATGTAATTTATTTATAATTATGCTATAATTTGCGTATAGATACTAAATATATGGGATAAGAATATGTATATTCAAAAAGTTGAAACTAAAAAACAAGCTAAAATTTTTACAGAGTTTCCAAACAAGCTTTTTAAAGGACACAATGCATTTGTACCTGCACTTTCATTAGATGAGTTGAATGTATTTGATCTAAATAAAAATCCGGTGCACACATATTGTGAGTCTATACGCTTTTTGGCATATGATGGAAAAAGGGTCGTTGGGCGTATAGCGGGTATTATCAATCATAAATATAATGAGGCATTTCAAACAAAGATTGTTCGTTTTACCAGAATCGATATGATTGATGATATTAATGTAACAAAAAATCTTTTGGATGCGGTCATAAATTGGGGTAAAATGTATGGTATGACGGATATTATCGGACCAATCGGATTTACAGATATGGATCGTATGGGGATGTTGGTTGATGGTTTTGAATATTTGAATATGTTTATTACCATTTGGAACCCACCTTATTATGTTAAACATTTAGAACAATTAGGTTACATTAAGGATGTTGATTGGATTGAATCGGTTATACCTTGGCCGAGTGTTGTACCAGATAAGATCAAACGAGGTGCTCAAATTGCACAAACACGATTTGGATACGAGCTCATTAAACTAAAAAGTAAAAGGGCAATAGATCAGTATGTCTATGATGCCTTTGATGTATACAATAAAGCTTTTGAAGTGCTCTATGGTTTTTATCCGGTTACAAGACCTGTAATGGATTATTATATTAAGCAGGTTAAAACATTAGTTAAACTAGATTTTTTATGGTTTGTTGTTGATAAGAATAAACAAGTTATTGGTTTTGGTCTAATGATGCCAAGCCTAGCACTAGCTAATAAAAAATCCAATGGCAAACTGTTTCCATTAGGAATTTTTAGATTGCTTTCTAGTATAAGGAAATTTAACACAATAGATTTTTATTTTATAGCAGTAGATCCAAAGCATCAAGCAAAAGGTGTACTGACTATGATTATGGCAGATGGAATAAAAGCGGGTATTAAACATGGTGTTGTCAGAGCACTTACTGGGCCAGAGTTAGAAACAAATACAAAAATTCAGCAACAGTGGAAAGACTTTAATCCAAGTAATTACAAACGTAGAAGATGCTATAAAAAGCATATTTAACTTTTTATGCGTAAAATTTAGTGTTTATTATTATAAGTGTGATAAAATTATTATCAAATTGTATTGCATGTTGTTTTAGTACGGGGAGGTACTAATTCATGATTATTGAACAAGTACTTGTCTCTTTAATTGCTGTTTTTGCAAGCGTTATTTCGATTGCACTAGCAGTTACACATAGATATATTCGAATGATTTATAAAGGTGTGAATTACCTTTCTTTTGGTGTTTTAGGTCTAATTATAGGTTACATTTTTTATACGGGTGTATTTATAGATAATGAAATTGTTACGTTCTTTATTGGCAATGGTATTTTCATATATGGCATTTATTTAGTATATATAGGTTTAAATCAGTTTATGGAACGAAAGATTTCAAATAAGCGTATTGTAGTTATTTTAGGTATTGGCACATTAGTTGGGGTTATATCATTTGTTTTTGATTTAGATCCACTCATCAGACAAAATATTGTAGCTATGTTGATTACTTATGTGGTAACCGAGATATTTATCTCACTATATAAATCAAGTAGTAATTTGGATAATCGTTTTTCTAAACCTATTTATTTGTTTGCAAGTGTCTTTATCCTGTTTATGATCGTGCGTTTTATCATGATTAATTTAAGAGTTTCATTAAGTTTAATACCGTATCAAACACTTACATTTAATACACTAGCAAACATTATTGGTGGTATACTCTTTGTTATTTTAGGGTTTATGTTATCAATTATCATAAATGTACGTGCGATTGGGGATTTAAAGACACAGCGTCAAGCAATGGAGAAAGTATACTTAACGGATTACCTAACCGGTTTGCCAAACCGCTTAGGTTTGGAAGATTATATGACTAAACTTGCTTTAAAGGAAAATGCATTTGCTGTTGTATTTATTGATTTAGATGATTTTAAGCAAGTCAATGACCGCTATGGTCATATTATTGGTGATAAAGTTATACAAGCATTTTCTAAGGTTATGATCAATTTTATGGATGATAGTATATTTTCTGCAAGATATGGTGGGGATGAGTTTATTGCAATCTATAGTGGTTTTGAAAACGAAACAAAACTTAAAGAAACTATAGAAAATAAAATAAAGACCATGGGTGCAAAAATTGTTTTAGATGAGAAAATATTTGATTTAACACTCTCTGTTGGTGTTGCAATGTATCCAAAAGATGGTAAATCTATTCATGAGTTAATCAAAAAAGCAGATAATGCTCTTGTAAAAGTGAAAACATTAGGTAAGAACAGTACTGGATTTTATAATGAAATCATAGAAAAAAAATCACCTCAATTATGAAGTGATTTTTTTGTAAAGATTATTTTTTACCTAACATTCTTAAGCCATTTAAAATAACTAAAATTGTAGAGCCTTCATGGGCAACGACACCAATTGGTAGATTGACTAAACCAAATATATTAAAAGATAATAACATTAGGATAACAATTATTGAGAATATGACGTTTTGATAAATGATTGTTTGATTTTTTTTAGATATTCTAAAGAGTTTATCAATGTACTCTAACTTGTTGTTCATAAAGATGACATCGGCAGTCTCTAAGGATAAATCAGTACCGCTGCCCATAGCAGCACCAATGTCTGCTAGTGCAAGTGCTGGTGCATCATTAATACCATCACCAATCATCATAACTTTACCGTATTTCTTCTGGAGTGCTTTTATGTGGTCACCTTTTTCATGTGGCAATGCACCAGCAATAACAATATCGATGTTTGCTTCTTTAGCAATCGCTTGTGCGGTTGCCTCGTTATCACCTGTAAGTAGTATCGGTAAGATGTTTTGTTTTTTAAGTTTGTTTATCATTGATTGAACGTTTGGTCTTAATTGATCACTTAATGCAATACAACCAATGAGTTCATCATTTAAAATGATTTGAACAATAGAATGTCCGTCATTTTGACATGCTATCATACGTTTGGAAACTGTGCCTGAATCTTTATAGTCAAAACGTCCAACCTGATAGGTATCACCATTTAGTTTCAGTGACATACCTTTACCAGGTATTTCGTCAACTTGGTATCCGGTGTATGTTGCATCTTTTTCTAAATAACTCGTAATTGCATATGCTAATGCATGATTAGAATGTTTTTCCATAGAGTAGACAATATCTAATATTTTTTGTTTATCTTGGTTTGGATTAATCATAACTTCAATCACAGAAGGTTTACCTTCAGTGATAGTTCCAGTTTTATCAAACACAACCACATTGATTTGACTTAAATCCTCTAAGTATTTGCCACCCTTAATTAAGATACGATTTCTAGCTGCATTTGAAAGCGTTGATAGCATTGTTGGTGCTATACTTGCCATCAGTGCACAAGGCGAACCAACAACTAAAACAACTGTACCTCGATAAAATGCATCTGACCAACTCCAAAGGTTAAGGATTGGTGGAATTAACATAAATCCAATAGCTAATAGAAAAACAAAATATACATACCATTTCTCAACTTTTTCGATCCGTGTTTGTTGGTGTCCTTGATTGTTTTGTGCATCACTGACTAAATTGATAATTTTGTTAACGACAAATTTATCAGGTGAAACTGTAATTTTAACTAATATTGCTGAATTTAAGTTAAATGTTCCTGCAAATACATTATCGTTTTCCTTTTTATTTATAGGCATTGATTCACCTGTAATCGCTGCTTGATTTATGGCAGTTTCACCACGGATGATTAAACCGTCAACAGGGACTGAATCTCCAACTTTCACTATAACAACATCACCAATTTTTAAATCACTAATGGAAACTATTTGTTCATTTCCATCTGTATATAAGGTAGCAACCTCAGGTGAAAGTTTTAAAAGAGCGGTTAATTCTTTTTGTGATTTATTGTGTGCAAAGGTTTCAAGCAATCCAGAGATCGCAAAGATCATAATAAGTAATGCTGCTTCTAATGGATTACCAATAATAAATGCGGATATTGCTGCAACAATCATTAAAATCTCAACGTTTAAAGATTTATGTTCAAACGTTTCTTCAATACCTTCTTTGGCTTTAAAAAATCCACCAAGAATAAAAGATGATGCATATAATATAACTAGAGGTGTTTGCACCACACCATTGACGTCTAATAACACTGTAAAGTTTAGTGATATAGCGATAACTAGAAGTACCACTGATGTCACTACAAAAATAAATTCAGTGTTTAATCTATTAAATAATTTCATATAAGTAAACCTCGTTTCATATGAATAATGTACCACTCTAAAGCCGTTAAGTCAATTTATTTATAAAAATAATAAGCTTATTTATAATAATTATAAAGTAAAGTATGGTTATTTATAAAAATTATGAATACGTGAATAATAACCTAAAAATAGCAACTTAAAACAAACTTAAAAAAGCAAAATTAAATTGCTAAAAAAAATTTAATGTGTTACAATAATCATGCTTATTTTTTTAATGCACAGTTAGCTCAGCGGGAGAGCACCTGCTTGACGTGCAGGGGGTCACAAGTTCAATCCTTGTACTGTGCACCATTAAAATATTACTAAAGAGATTATATTTTGTTAATCTCTTTTTTTCTTAATAAATTCATTATTTATCATAAAGTTAAAAAAACATTATATAATTAAACTGAAATTATATTGTTATATTAGGAGGCTTTATATGAGTGGCTTCGATATGAGTTTAATTCCAACAATTTTTCTAGGTTTTCAAGCGTTAGTTATAGGCTTATATGTTTTGGTTAATATTGGCTTAGGTAGAAAAAGAGGTGTAACCAAAACACTTTGGTTTTTTGCTGGTGAGATCATATTAGTTTTTGTCTTACTTTGGGGTATGGGTATGGTACAAGTAAATGATTGGGTAACTGAGGCAATGGTTAGACAATATATTGCGATTATGCCTTTTGGTACTCAAGAGTTGAGCCAATACTTGGATGAAATTGTTGCAAGTGGTATGTTACCACTCGTACTAGCAATTATGGACTTAAGTGTTAAAATGAGTATTTTTGTGCTCTTTTATACAATCTTAAGAGCACTATTTAAATGGATAGTCTTTGGGATACCTTGGGTCTTATTTATTAAACCTATAGTAAAAGATATGGAACCTAATAAAACCTTAGGTGGTCTTATTGGTATATTTAGAGGTGCATTTGCAGGCTTCTTTTTACTTTTTCCAGTTTTAGTATTATTAAATACAATTATTGGTGAAGGTGTAGAACTTGAGGACCCTGAGTACCGTGATTTGGCTGTTGCAATTTCTGAGGCAAATCAATATAACTTTGTAAAATATGTCAATGATGCAACAACCATTAATGATACAGGTTTAGCAGACTACATGTTTGATTTGGCATTTCGTTCAAAAGTAAAAGATGACGAAATGATTATATGGCGTTTAGAATTAGAATGGATTGCAGCTGCAGGTAAAACTGCACTTCCATATGTATTAGATCAGGAACAAGAATTTCAAATCACACTTGCAGAAATAAATAAATTTGAAGGTGTTTTTGCAGCATTTGCAAACTCTCAACTTATAAACTCTAGTGTGAAACCACTTATTAAGTTTTCAATATTAATTGCAGCACAAGATGAGAATTTTACCTTTTTAACAGATAGTGAAATTACTCAGCTATTAACCCAAATTGATAGCACTTCTTTAGATGTTGCAAACGATGTAAATGAAATTTATTTAGCAGTTAAAGATTTATTAACCATACAAGATTATGAAACATGGCAAACTGCTTTAAATGATCTATCTATTATTGCAGCATTTGATGGTGATGATCAAGCATTATTTATTAGTGCATTAAATCGCTTAGTTTCTTTAGATATATTAAATTTAGGTGATCCAATTATTAATATTGCAATGTATGATCAGTCGATTGTAAATCAAATTTCATGGCTAGAAACGATTGAAGAACGTATTAGTTTATTAGATAGTTTACGTTCAAAAATTAATGGACATGATGGACGTTTTGTTGCTAATACATTAGGGGAACTTGTAACATTATTTGAAACTGTATTCTATAGTTTCCCTGGAATTGATTTAGATGATGACGGAATTATTGATGTTGATTTAGCAACATTCATAGCTAATTTAGAGGATTTAAGTATTTTATTGAATGCTGATTCAAATTATCATGATTGGTTTAAAGAAGTTTTAGATGGCTTTGGAGGTTTATCAGTCATAGACGTCTTTATGGAACCGTTAATGGGTATAGTTGCAGGTCAAATTGCAGGCGAAGAAAGCTTATTTGATCCTTCTGAGATTCAAATGCTTAAAGATATTATTGAAGCAAACTTTAGTGATCAAGCAGATTTACAAAGAGAATTAAATTGGATAGCAGAAGTCTATGAAGCAATAGGCAATCTACATATTGGTGCAAGCCTAGCTGCAGATGAGCCAGTTGGTAAAATATTAGATACTTTATTGGTAGATGCAAATGGCCAACAACTTTTTAAAACAACCGTTGATAAATTTTTAGAAGGTCAAACCATTAGTGCTTTGACAAGTCAAATGAGCCGTGCATTAATTCAAAGATATGTAACTGAACCGGCATCCTTATCAGAACCACTAACACGTGCTGCAGCGTTATCAAATTTTGATTTTAATAATGAAATTAATGTACTGGTTGAAGTACTATTTGGTTTATACAATGAAGGTATGACATTAGAGTCTGCATTATCTGGAGAATTTGAATCAAATATCTTAGAATCTTTATTACCTGCAATTATTTCATTTGTTCGTGATGAAGATCAAAAGACAACCTTATTATCATCAAATATTATTTATTCATTCTTAGATTATAATTTAACCAGTATTTCTATGTTAGAAACACCAGATGTTATTTATGAGACATCAGGCATGTATACAGGTTGGGTTAAAAAAACAGAGATATCAAACTTATTATCTGCACTCGATGGGATCATTACTGAAATGGAAAACCAAGATATGGATATCACAGATTTGTTAGGTGGTATGAGTTCTATGGACCAACTATTTTCAGTTATTAAAGCCTATGCTGTATCTCCTGAAAATCGAACAACCTTATTAGCATCGGATATCATTTATAAAACAATAGATAATCTAATACAAGGCATTGATCTGGTAGATATACCTGATACTGCAATTGTTCAAAACAATGCATCTCCATATTACTTATGGACAGAACGTATTGAATTAAATAAAATACTTGAAGCACTTGTTATTATGAATATTGATATACCTGGTGGTAGTCAAGCAATGAATCTGGACCATATTACAGGTGAACAGATTAATGAAGTGATTCTGGTTGAATCTGCTATTATGACAAGACTTTTAACAACTTATATTAAAGATGCAGACATCTTTGATATACCACTTGTTGCATATGAAACCAATGAAGCACTAGATTTAAAACAAGCTGAGCTTGAAGCACTAGGTGGTTTATTGGTGGACTTAGATTTAAGTTTAGGTGATTTAATAGGTTCAGGATCAAATGATTTATTAAATAACTTTGTTGTAAGTAATTTAACAGGCTTATTATATGAAGATTCTTATTTAATGAAAGGCTTTATTACCTATGGTATTACAACAGGTATTGGCACACCACATGAGCTTGCCTTAGATAGTAATTATCCAGAGGTTTTAAGTAATCTAGAAATAGCGGAATTATTTAAAATACTAGATGCATTAGACACCATACCTTCAATGACTGTACAAGCATTAATGGATACATTAAATCCAAGTACATTAACATTTGAAAAAACAGAATTAATAATTAGTAGTGGTGATTCGATTGTAATTCGTGGATTATTTAGTGATAATTTATTATCTACACAAATCATTAGTGACTTAACACTACAGGATGCTGCATTCCATGAAGATGAAGGTAGTCCAGTATATGACTTAATTAGTTATGCTGAGTTACAAAAATTAGTATCTGCTCTAGGTAATTTAAATGATCCAGAGGACGTCTTATTAGATTCACTATCAAATTTAGATACAGACACATTAACACTATCAAACATGATTGCAATGCATGATGAGCAATCAAGTCTCATTAGAACGTTAATGTCTGATGCAGTTATTTCATTTGTTACACCACAAAGAATAGCTACACAAGCATATGATTTAAATGCACCTGGTGATTTAACACAATTAGAATTGTCAAACTTCTTAGAAGCCATAGCTGTTTTAGATGATACTTATGATGATGGTGATCCAAATAATGATGAACCACTACTAGATTTAGTAACTGTCTTAAGTGCAACAGTGGATTCATTAACGATTGGCCAAATGGCACAGATGCATCAAAAATCATCGGTCATAATGCAAAAATTCATGTCAGAAGGAATTGTTACAGCAGTAACTACTGCAGATATACGTACAGATGCATATAGAGACGTTAGTTTAGAATTAATTGAGCACAGTGAAATCACAAGACTATTAAGTTCGTTAAACGTGATTGCACTAAGTATGCATGGCAATGATCAAACATTGGCAGATGACACGGTTATTACAGCTGTAGTATCAAATATTTCAACAGACCTAGAAACTTCAGTGATTCGAGCAATCGCAATAGAAAACTCTATCATAGTATACCGTAAGATTACCAATGCATTAGATGCAGGTTTAACAATTGCAATCCCATCACTTGCACTACAAGTACATGCTTATACAGGTGATGATATTACAGAAACTGAGTTAACAAATCTTACCTATGCACTAGAAGCATTTGGATTCACAACACTAGATACAACTCAAGTAAATTCTGGTTCAGCAATGTTAACGAATGTCAAAGCAGCACTCGACACAAATTCATACATCGTTGATCGATTAATATCTGAGGCTGTAACCAATGCAGGATTGTCAACACTTGAGTCTCATGAAGGTATGGAAGATACCTCAATAGATGTTCAAAAAGATGAACTATTTAACTTAGTAGATGCATTTATAGCATTTGGAATCTCTGATATCAATAATGCACAAACAATTGACCTAGCAGTACTTTATGCAAACGTTCAGGCAATGAATGAAGTAGAATTTAACGCATATATTGACTACATAGAGCCATATGATCCGTTAACAGAGGATTTAGGACTAACAATCGTTAAAGACTTCTTAATCGATCGTTTAGACAACCAAATACCAGACCCTATGAACTTCCCAGACAATTACAGTGTAACGAACCGTCAAGAATTAAACGAAATGATTTTTGGATAGTTAGAAGGTAATAAACCCAGAATACATATTAAACATGTAAATTCTGGGTTTATTTTTGTATGCTTTTTCTTATCATTTTAAAAATGTTGTATAATATAAGTATGAAAGGTAGGGGATGTATATGAAACCATCGTATGGATGGCTGCTTAAATGGATACTTGCTGCAATATTAATTGCTGTAGGTTTAACCATGTTTATCCAGCAACAATTAGTTTTTTTAATTACTGGTATGGTAATTGTCGTATTTTCATTGTTTAGAGTCGTTCCACTTTTAAAATCACTTAAAAAAGAAATGTTGAGGACAATTAACTTAATCGAGATTATATTTGATTTCTTATTGGGTATTTTAATGATTTATGTTGGCTATGAAGCGATTAATTCAGGAAATGCAATTGACCCAATTTGGAGTCAAGTATATAAGTATACGTTAGCATTTATCTTTATTGTTCGTGGTACTGTGTTCTTCTATTCAACTGTGTTCTTAGAAGAAAAAACTGAACAAATAAAGTTTTGGTCACACATATTAATTTTTGGTTTAGGTGCACTCATCATTGGGTTACCTGACTTTAATGAAGCAACAATTGGTTGGCTATTATTAGTTATTTCTGTACTTGGTGGTGGCTATTTAATTTATGACGGATCTGGTGGCTATAGAAAGTATCGCGAATATAGCTTAGAAGTAAATAAAGCTAAAGAAATAGCAAAGCCTAAAGATGTTGAAAAAGAGTTACCAAAATCTGATCGTCCAAAACCTGAAAAAGAAGACGATAGACCTTACGTAAGTTAATATTCTAAAAGATTTGTAACCCATAAATTTGGGTTACTTTTTTATATCAAGCGCTTTTGTAGATAAACTTTATTTATATAATAAATAAATACGCTTTCAATCATTTGAACTTCAAAACAATTGACAAATACTTGAAAAGTGATAGAATGTTATTAAGTTTGAAGTTCAAGATAAATCAAACACAAACAATAGGGGACATCAAATATTTAGTAAACTAGATGTGTTAAACGACATTTGGGATTTATTGCGTGTTAAAATAAATCATCAAATTTTTGATGACCAAATAATAAATAGAGAGAATATTATGAAATTAAATGACATTAGAAGTATTATAAAGGATTTTGAATCATCAACCCTTACAGTTCTAGAATTAGAAACTGAAAATGTAAAACTTAGACTATCTAAAAATAAAGAAAACAATGTTGAAACAGTTATACATGCACCTGAACTTAATGAAGCTACACAATCTGTAGTTGCACCACAACCACAACCTACACCAACCCCAATCGTAAATGTAAATGACCAATCGATTAAATCACCACTTGTAGGTACTTTCTATGAGTCCTCATCACCAGATGCAGATCCATTTGTAAAAGTCGGTGATATGGTCAAAAAAGGCCAAGTGGTTTGTATCGTTGAAGCCATGAAAATTATGAACGAAATTACATCAGCAGTTGAAGGTAAAATCTCAAAGATTAACTTCAAGAATGGTGATGTCGTTGGTTTTGATGATGTGCTGTTTACGGTGGTGCAATCATAATGGCTCAAAACAAAGTATTGGTTGCAAATCGTGGTGAAATTGCTGTACGTGTTATTCGTGCATGTAAAGAATTAGGTGTACCAGTTGTTGCTGTATACTCTAGTGCTGATAAAACCTCACTGCATACGAAGTTAGCAGATGAAGCTGTTTGTATTGGACCTGCAAAGTCTAAGGACAGTTATTTAAATATGCAAGCTGTGCTCAGCGCTGCCATTGCTACTGGATGTAATTCAATTCATCCGGGGTATGGTTTTTTATCTGAGAACGCTA
>CAZRKJ010000023.1:0-15900 GCA_964600775.1 uncultured Acholeplasma sp. | reverse complement strand
CACCCTACACGCTTTCCAAGCGTGCCTCTTCAGCCTCTTGAGTATTGTTCCGTGTAAAGGGCTTAAATATTAAGCCCTTTAATATATTTATGTAATAATACTTCTACTTCATAATCATGTGTGAGTTTAAGTGCATCATTTGTTAGTTTTTCAATGTCTTTAAAGCTTGTTTTAGATATAAAGTATTTGTTTTCTAATAAGACGTTTGCATGCATACTTAAATGCTTGATACCTAGTCCAATAAGTAGTAAAATTTGTGCCTTATGTGCTGCCATTTCACCACATACGCTAACTATTATACCACGACTATTTGCCTTGTCAATGATGGTTTTTATGGTATTTAATAGGATGGGATTATAGGGTTGGTAAAGGTATGCTACCTTTTCATTCATACGGTCTGCTGCAAATAAATATTGGATTAAATCATTGGTTCCAATACTAATAAAATCAACGTGATCTAAGAATTTTTCTATCCCAAATGCTGTAGATGGTACTTCTACCATCATACCTACCTTTGGTTGGTTGATTGTTATTTTTTCTTTCGATAGTTCAACAATGGTTTCAGCTAGAATTGCTTTTGCATCTAAGAGTTCTTTAACCGTTGAAATCATTGGAAACATTATTTTAATATTTTTATTTTGATTAGCTTTTAAAATAGCTCTAAGTTGTGTTTTTAAAAGTGATGGATAACTTAAACTATAACGTATTGCACGGTTTCCTAAGAAAGGATTTAATTCTTTTCTAAGGTTTAAATAACTCAGGTTTTTATCCCCACCAATATCAAGGGTACGTATAATGACTTCATTTGTTTTAAACTGATCTGATGTTTGTTTATAGAATGCATAAAGTTCATCTTCCGTTGGAAAATCTGTTGATTCTAAATACTGATTTTCAGTTCTAAGTAAGCCAACACCTTCTGCTTGATTGATTATTGCATCATCTATATCATGCATAACACCTATATTTGCCGCCATATGAATACGGATATCGTCTTTGGTTTTTGCAAGGGTATCTTTAATGTCCGCATATCTTTGTTGTCTTAGTATATATTCATCTTGGGATTTACGGTATTTGTCTATGATATCAATTGTAGGTTCTTGAATAATTGTTCCCGTTTTACCATCCATAATTAAGACTTCATCATCATGAAACTTTGTTGTATCTACACCGATAATTGCAGGTATACCTAAGTTTCTAGCTAAGATTGCAGAGTGACTTGTTTTAGAGCCTTTTTCAAGTAATAAACCTTTAATCCATTTGGTATCTAAATTAATGGTTTCAGAAGGCAGTAAGTCTTTGGCAACCAAAATAACATCTGTATTGAAAGTATAGTGTTTTTGATCCTTACCTTCTAATATATTAATGACGCGATTTGTAATATCATTTAAGTCACTAATACGTTCTTTAATATAACTGTTATCACTTAATTCAAAAAGGTCTATCATTTCACGCATGGTTTGTTTAAAGGCAAATGCTGCTTCTAATTTAAAGTCGTTAATTTTTACATATGCATTTTTAAGCATATCTGGGTCTTTAAGCATCATTTGCTGCGCGCTAAAAATTTGAGCATGTTCTTCACCAATGCTTATTCTTGCTTGATCAACTAATAATTCTAATTCATTATCTGCAAGCTTTAATGCATCATTTAAGCGCTTAACTTCTGCTACAGTATCATTTGTGTAACGCTTTAAGGTTGATTGTGAACTTTGTTTAAAGTGATGTACCTTAGCAATAGCAATGCCACCAGATACACCAATACCTTTGATGGTTGTCATTAGGGTTAAATAACCTCTCTTTTAAATGCCTCAACAACAGCAAAATCATTATCTTTTACAATTGCTAGTGAGGTTGTCACATAGTTAATGATATTGCTGACTCTTTGTGGTGGTACTGCAATAAATAATTGGATACTTAATGAGTTATAGAATTTCATCATGGCATCTATTCTTGATTCATCCATGTTATTAAATGCCTCATCAAATAGAACCATACAACCTGCATCTATACGTTTGTTTTTACTTAAGAGTTGTTGGAAACTTGCTGCAATAACAATATAGAATGGTACTTGCGTCTCACCACCAGATTTTTCACGGCTAACCTTACTAAAGTAAGATTTATTACCGTTTTCTGATGTAACTTCAATGTCATAACTCATATAATATCTATAATCTAAAAACTGTAAGGCAAACTTATCATTTTCAGGATCAAATGAAGCTATCTTATTAAATAATTCCATTAAGATGACTTCTTTACGCTTCGATAGGTTTTCAGTAAATAGGGTATGTTTAACAACAGCATCAGAATCCATAATAATATCGTAGTATGTTTTAAATTCTGGGTTATCTGATGGTTTTGTAATAATTTCATAACTATCTGTACCAAAACGTTTACCAGTTAAGGCTTGGTTAAGTTCAGCAATTTGAATTTGTGCAGCCTCAATTGATGCACGCAGTTTACCAACAAACTCTTCTCTAAACCCAGTTTCAGAAGCACGACGTAAGTCGATTGCTTCTTGTTCATATTTCATTAAGTTATTATCTTTAATTAAGACATATTCTTTTTCAAATTCAATTAACTCTGATAAATCCGGTGCAGCACCAAAGTGATAGTTTGTAATATATGCACGCATTAAGTTAACAACATCGGATTCAGCTCTAGCATTTTGAGATTTAATTTGTATCGTTGATTGTGCTAAATCTTTAGAAATCAAGTCATAATTTGATTGATAACGTTCTTTAAGTGCACTAAACTGTGTATATGCCACAGGTAAAAGGGTAGGATACTTTTGGTTCCACTCTTTTTGTTCTTTTAAGTAGTTGGATAACTCATCTCTAGAAGATTCAATTTGTTCTAAAATACGTGTTTTTTCACTACGTAAATCAGCCATCTTATCGGCTAATTTTTCATAATCTAATCTTAATTGACGTTTCTTATTACGTTCTTCATCTAGTTGAGATTCCAGTTCTGTGATCTTTGGATTATTACTTAGATTTTGTACCTTTTGTTCCAGTTCAATAAATTCTTTTCTTGTTTGCTTAATTAGCTCAAATGAACGTATTTGATTGGATGATACGATATGACCCAATTTAGATTGTTGTAACAATCTTAAAGCCATTTGGTTTTTTTCTAGTTGACTAGAGACTTTTTTCAAGTCTTGTGTGAGTTCATCAATTAATTTCTTATCCATTTCAACTTGTAGTTGTGTGGATGATTGACCAATATATGGTACTTCATAGAGTTTTGGATTAATTTGACGTGCCGTATGATTTGAATATGTCATTGCAGATTTTGTAATTGATCTAGAATGATTCTTTAAATCACTTAGGTTATCAACAGTTACAACATAACCCATAGTCATGTTGACATAGTTTCTAGCATATGGATGATCTGTAGATACTTTTGCAGCTAAGCTGTTTGGTAGATGTGTCGTGTATTCTCCAATTTTAGCTGTATTTACTAAACCAACACCATATACAGCTAGCTCATTTTTAACACGGTCATATACTTCAAGTGCATCATTAAAGTATAGTGGGTCAATAATTAAATCAAAACGTCTTGAATTTAAATAGCCTTCTAAGGCATCACGCCATGCTTCATCATTAACCTCAATTAGGTCTGAGAATGGACGTACACGAATATCTTTTTTATAGTAGTTACTTAGTTCTTCATTAATCGCATCCATTAACATTTGAACATTTCTTGGATATGTTTTAATATTCTTTCTTAAGGCATTTAATCTGCTTTCAGCAATTCTTAATTCCCCTAAGATTGTATTTCTTTGTTTTTCTAAATCAGATTTTTCAACATTCAGTGCACTTAAATAGCCGCTTGCTGCAGAGTGTGCACCTTCAATATAACTACTTAGCTCTAAGGTATTAGAATTTTCTTCATGGCCTGAGTAGTATTTTAAGAATGCTGAAATATTCGTATTTGGATTTATAGCTACAAAATCACGATATAAATCAAGTTCTTTATTTAAACTTGATTTTAAGTCACTCACAATTTCTTTTTGTTCGTTATATTGATTGCCTTTGTTTTTTAGTTGTTCTTTAAGGTTTGATAATGTTCTTGACACATCATCATTTTGACGAGATGATTCTAACTCTAAAATAGAGTCATCATTATCTGTAATTTGTTTATCCAAATCTTCTTTTTGTCTCTTTAATACGTCATATCTCGTATTTACTTTATCAAGTAAATCCTCAGAATGCGTTAAAAAGGTTTCTCTTTTTTCAATAAATGACATTTGATCAATTAATTCATTGATTGTAATTTGTTCTAAGTTTTGGTTTAAAGACTCACCTAAAGTAATAATCTTATCTAACTTTTCTAACTTTTCTTTATCGAGTCTAATTTGACCTTCAACTCTTTTTAATTGGGTCACGTTATTCTTTAAGCTTTGAATATCAATGGGCTCATCATCAAGTAAAAACTCGAAAACAAATGATTGTAAATCAATCGGTCTAAAAGCTAATGCTTTTGGTAATATTTTTGAGTATTTTTTAGCATCAATACCAAAGTATTTTGCCAGTGCATCTCTATAATGACGTTGTGTATCAAATGGTGAAAAATCAATCGATAAAGTCTTTAAATAAGCCTTCATTGAACGGTAATCTCTAGGTTTGTTTTTATCCATAAAGATACCATCATGAATATTTATGTTATTAAGTAAATAAAATCTTTCTTTTAATGTGCCCATTTTAGGTAACTCTAAAATAGCACCTATAATGCCAAATTCATCATGTTGCTCATCATAAAACTCTAAGGCAACATGGCTAATAACATCTCCAGAGCGGATGTATTCTTTATTTTCAGCACCAATACGACCACGTACATAACCTTCAAGTGTACGCTTTGCATCATCGGTTGCTGCAATATTAAATTTTGCACCTGCTTTACCACCAACAAGTAAGTATTGCAGCGCATCTAATAACGTTGATTTACCAGATCCGTTTTCACCAGAAATGAGTGTATTGCCATCAATCTTGATAGTTTGGTCTGTGAATAAATGCCAATTAATCAGTTTAATCTTCGTTAGATTCTTCAACGTCACTACCTCCTTTGACATAATCATCGATGTGATCTAATAAATCTTTAATTGTATCAGTTCTTACAACATAAAGTATGGTTGGATATATTTTTATACGTGCATCATCATTTAACCTAGGATCCATATAATCGATAATGTTATAGTTTCTAAGTAGTTGTAAACTAGGTTTTAAAGTTTCTTTAGTCATACGCTTATTATCTAAATAACCGACCTTAGATAACTCATCATGGATTTCAGACAAATAGA
This sequence comes from uncultured Acholeplasma sp., assembly GCA_964600775.1. Classification (GTDB taxonomy): domain Bacteria; phylum Bacillota_I; class Bacilli_A; order Acholeplasmatales; family Acholeplasmataceae; genus Acholeplasma. Next base: position 10,604 of record CAZRKJ010000023.1, on the reverse strand, counting down.
TTTCAACATTTTCATCTAATGTAATAACATCCATTTTTGCTTGATAAAGCATACGTACAATGAGTAATAAAATACTTTCTGCTTTTTTTAACCTTAAATGGTTAAAGTTTGACATGTTTTTAATATATAAAACCTCTTCATGACGTTCAATAATAAGCTCAAAATCAGATAAACTAAAGTAAGCATCAAAGATTTCTTTATAAGCTAAGATAAAGCGGTAATCATTGGCATCAGCTATCTTTTTTCTTGTAATAAAATTAACTTGTAAAAGTTTATTTACAATACGAGAAAAAACAGTTTTCTCTGCTTCTTTTAAGACAACAAATTCTTCATTAAGTTTTTTAATTGCTTGGTTTTTATTCATCATTTGCGTAGTCCCTTTACAAAAATCTCAAAATCTGTGAACTTAATGTTACCGATTCTGGTTTCATAATTTAAGAGTTTTACATCATAAATCATGCCAATAGATTTACTAAATAAGAAGATTAGAATCAGTTTAACAAAATCATCATTACCTTCTAGCTCAATTTCACTAGCAAGTATCTTATGATGATCTCCTAATATATAAGCTACATAATTGTTAATCTCTTTTTTAGAAAAGATATTCGCTTTAAGTAGGCTTGCCATCTTACGTTCTTTAACTTCATCAGATATATCTTGGTTATAATCAATTGCTTCAGCAACGGCATCTACTCTTGGTCGTCTAACTGTTTGTAGTGAGTTCTCATCTAAGTTTCTTGCTCTAAAGAGATTAAATATTTGACTGTAATCAACTTTCTTTTCACTTAAGATCAGTTTAAATAATCGGTTCATCAAACCTTCAAGGTCTTCAGAGGTATTGGTAAGAAACATTATTTTAGATGCTGCTGCATTTATGTATAATTCGTTTTTAGAATCAATACCTTCAATTAAGAATTCAATAGCATCTATTGAATTTTTAATATACCTAATACGTTCTTCAACGTAGTTGTAGGCATCATTAAATTCATGTGCTTTACGTTTTTCTAATGCTTGATTTGCCATTTGGTCCATATAATTATCATTTTGATAAATCATAGATATATTTTCTAATATATTTCTTTTATATCTTGGTAGTGAATCCGTTGTCTTTAAATGATAATATGCACTATCAAAAAAGTTCGTCTTATAATCGACTAAAAGACGCTCTAAAACAGTTTGAAGGTCATCCTTCTTTTGTTTTTTAACGAGGTCATAATAAAATCTATAAATATTAGCTTTTAACGTTTTTAGTTTTCTTAAAACGTCTTCAATCTTTTTATATGCTTGATCGATAATGGTTAACCCATCTAGAATATCAAAAGACGATAAAAGTGAGTACACGGTATAGATTTCTCCGGTATACTCAGTTTCTTCACCTACTTGAATACGTTTTAATAAATCAATAACTTTAATTGAGTAATCGAATAAGTTTAATGATGTTTTATAATCCCCTAATTCCTCTTCACCCAACCAGCCATTTTGTTTTAATACATTGATGACTGCAACTGATTTTTGACGCGAGGTAGCATGCTCTGCATCACCTGTATCAAAATCTTCTTTCAATTCATCAAAATAGTCAATTAATTTATCGATAACATACCCACGTTCACCTTGAAAAGAATTTTCAATAGAGTTTGTAGCATCAAAGATAATAAAAAGACAATCGACATAAATGTGTTTATTGGGAGAGGATAAGACATTAAATAATGTATCTGGTATACTGTCAAAAAGATGCAAGATTTAATCCTCCTATGGCCTTTACTCATTTATTGTATCATTTTTTATAAGTTTTTTCACTAAAACAATCCTGATTTAATGATTATCATACAACCTTTTTTAAAATAATATTTTAAACATAAAAAAATAGCATTTGCATGCTATTAGTTTAATGTTTTGATAACAATCTTACGACCTTTATAATTGACATCTTTTTTCGGATCTAAACGTCTAACAGAATCTTTTCTTAAGCCAAATACAGTTTCATTTTTATGGTGCTTAATATCGCCAATATTCTTAGAGAATATGCCATATTCTTTTTCCATAAATTTAAATAGTGTCGGTGGTGTTAAACCATCTGCTTTACCAATATTTAGACTAAAGTCTACATATTGCCCAGCACCACGGCTGGTAGATGATGATTTAGAACCGCTATCTGTTCTACTATCTCTAGATGATTTACCTTTTTCTTCACTTCTTCTTGGTGATTTTTCTTTTAAGATTTCAATATCTTCATAAGTCTTTTTAACCGGCATCATTTGGTTAAGTAAGTAATTTAGTAGTTGATCCTTTGTTGCTTCATCAACTAAGATATCACTGATTGTTTCAATATGATTAGGATATTCATTTTTAAGTTCTGTTTTAATTGTGTGTTTAAATGATTTAACTTGTTGTTTAAATACATCATCTGCTGTTGGTACAGCCATATACTTAATATCAGCTTTTGTGTAGTTTGCTAAAATATCAATCATACGTTTTTTAGAAGGTGTTACAAATGTAAATGCCTTACCTTTTTTACCTGCACGACCTGTACGGCCAATACGATGCACATAAATTTCATCTTGTTGTGGTAAGTCATAGTTAATAATTAACTCAACATCATTGACATCTAAACCTCTTGCAGCAACGTCAGTTGCAACAAGTAGTGATAATTGTTTATTTCTAAAGCGTGTCATAACGTAATTACGTTGTGTTTGTTTTAAATCTCCATGTAATGCATCTGCTGTAAAGTTTGCTTTTTGTAAACTTTCAGTAATTCTGTCAACACCTGCTTTGGTGTTAACAAAAATAATTGCAGTTGATGGATTTTCAAAATCTAGTAGACGTTCTAATAATGCTTGCTTTTCTTTTTCTTTAACTAAGAAATATGCTTGAGTAATACGCTCAACAGTTAAGCTTTTTGCTTCAATTGTTATTAACTCAGGATTCTTTTGATAGTTTTTAGCAATCTTTTTAATAAACGGTGGCATCGTTGCAGAAAATAAAACTGTTTGACGTGTTTCTGGGGTTGTTTGTAAGATACGTTCAATATCTTCTTGGAATCCCATTTTTAACATCTCATCTGCTTCATCTAAAGTAAGTGTTGTAATATGACTTAAGTCCACTGTACCACGATCAATATGATCAATGATACGACCAGGGGTCGCAACAATGATATGTGGTTTCTTAGCTAATTCTTTAAATTGCTTTTCATAAGACTCACCACCAACAATGGTTGTAACTCTTAATTCTGGGTAAAACTTCACTAATTTAATAATCTCTTTATATACTTGGTTAGTTAATTCTCTTGTAGGTGTTAAGATTAAGCCTTGCGTTTGTCTTAATGATGTATCAGTTTTCTCAACCATCGGTATGCCAAATGCAAATGTCTTCCCAGTACCTGTTTGAGCTTGACCGATTAAATCAAGTCCTAAAATCATTCTTGGTATTGCTTGCTCTTGAATTGGTGTTGCCTCAGTAAATCCTAATTTGTCTAATGCAACCTTTGTTGTATCTAATATTGGTAAATCGTTAAATAATATTGCCATTTAATATCCCTTATTTCTTTTTTCGTTTTTTGAACCTTATCAAGTATACCATATAATTAGAAAATCCTCCCTTTTTTACAAAAAAAGATGATTTTCACATCATCTTTCACAATCTTCTTCAATACAGTATTTAATCCCGGAATCCTTTTCATACATTTTAATTAAAGTGGCTTCAATATCAGCAATTGAAGATAATCCAACCAACCTAAAGCCATGTGTAAAGGTAAGTGTTGGGGCTACATCTATCTTTTGGAGTGTAGCATGTTCGATTTGGTTCTTTACAATCTTTAATGATTGATGTTTATCTAAACTATGTTTAAGATCTTCCATATTTAATGGATAAATTTTTGATAGTCCATCTAATGCATTCATCATTTCACCACGCGCATTATATACCTTAAACACATCGCATAGATATGCATGTTTAAAGCCTTTTTTACGTCCGTATTGGAAAAGTTCATGATATTTAAAGTTTGTTTCTACCTTAGGTAGTGAACGAAACAATACATCGATATCCGATGCAAACTTAAACCTTTCAAATGCATTATTAAAATTATTAATGACTTCTAAACTATCTTTATTGAAGTCAAACCATATTTCTACTCTCACGTTATCACCAAAATTATTTTATCATGTGCAAAATAAATAGTCCTCATAAACGATAATTTATGAGGACTTTATGTTATTTTAAGTTTTTAGATACGAGCTCAAATATGGATTTTGCAGTCTTATAGCCTTGTAACTTAGCCTTTATTGGTTCATCTAAATAGATTTTGGCAATTTGACTTAAAACAGTTAAATGTTCCTTTTGATAGCTATTTGGCATTGCAATAGCAAATACTTCTTTAACCGGTTTTTGATCTAGGGCATTGTAGTCTAGTTCATTTTTTAAACGGATATATAAAATAGTAGGAAATAATACCGATGTATGTAGTGCATGTGGGATTGCAAGACCATCACCTAAACCGGTTGAGATTTCACTTTCACGTTTTTCCATTGCTAGCCTAAAGTCCTTACTATCTGTAATACGGCCTAGTTTTTTAAGTTCTGTTGCAATGTATTCAAAGAGTTCGGCTTTTGTATTAACTTCTAAGTCTAAATAGATATGATTGATTCCAAATAAGTCCATGTGTAGGTCTCCTTTAAGATATAAAACCTAAGTGATTATATATGATAATGTATGTGAAGTCAAACAACTTTATAATGAAAATCGGTTCCAGTTATGTTTTTAGATTGCTTTTGTAGTAGATTTGATCACATTATAGCCAATCGATTGGATTGCTTTTTCAATCCCATCGATTTCAATAACTGATGCATCATAAACAAGTTTAACCTTGCTTGCATTAAATAAGATATTGACACTAAGCGGGTCTACACCATCTAATTTTTTAACAGCGTTATTAATTTTTTGTAAACAGGATGGACAAGTTAGTGTCTCAAGTAATATTGTAGATTGTTTTTTTATCATTTTAGTCAACCTTTCTTTATATATATTATATGTTTTTTTATTTTGTTTTGTTTGAAAATGATTCAGATTTTGTTTTAAATTTCAATAAGCGCATAGCATTAAATATGACCACTAGAATACTTAATTCATGTACCAACATACCAATGCTCATTGTAAGTCCTAGTTTAATGTAGCTTCCAAAGATTAATATAGTAAGTAACAATAATACAATACCTACTGCGATGACGATATTTTGTATCATATTATATTTAATAGCTTTTGCAAGACCAAAGGCATGGGGCAATTTATTTAAGTTATCATGCATTAAAACCACATCGGATGTTTCAATTGCAATATCTGTACCACCACCCATAGCAATCCCAATATCAGCTGTTGCTAGTGATGGACTATCATTAATGCCATCACCTACAAAGGTAACGATATGTCCATCACTTTGTAGATTTTTAATGTAGTTAGCTTTATCTTCTGGTAGCATGTGCCCAAATGCTTTGGTTAACCCTAAACTATTTGCAACCAAATCAACACTACCTTGGTTATCACCTGATAGTAAGATCATATGTTTGATACCCATTTTATACATACGTTTTAAATCTTCTTTTAATCCAGGTCTAATTGCATCCTTAATTGCATATAAACCGACGATTTTATGATTTAAAGCTGCGAGTACTATGGAGTGTCCACTTTGTTCCAAATGCTTTATTTTATCCCTAATGTCATCTGCTATTTCAACTTTTTGACTTAAAATAAACATTTGATGGCCAACCAGTACCTCATCTTGTTTAATGATTGCTTTTATGCCACCACCTTTAATTACATCTGTTCGATCAACTACATCAGTTTTTACATCACCTATATACTCAAGGATTGCTTTTGCAAGTACATGGTCAGATTCTTTTTCTATACTGGCAACTAGCCGGTGGACCTTTTCTACATCAGAAGTATAAACATATGCTTCATTAACGATTGGATGCCCAATCGTTAGCGTACCTGTTTTATCAAATACAATTGTATCTGTTCGGCTAAACTTTTGAATGACTTCACTGCCCTTTATTAAGATCCCATGTTTTGCACCATTACCAATACCTGCAACATTAGATACTGGTACACCAATGACTAATGCACCTGGACAACCTAAAACGAGTATTGTAACACTTAAAGGAATGTCCTTAGTAACAAAACCTACAATGAGTGCAAGTACTAATACTGCCGGTGTATACCATCTAGCAAATCCATCAATAAACTTTTCAGTATCACTTTTTGCATCCTGAGCAGTTTCAACAAGTTCAATAATTTTACCAAAGGTTGTGTCTTCACCAACCTTTAAGGTTTCAATTTGTATAGTCCCATTGTCTGCAATGGTACCTGCAAACACAATTGCACCTTTATGCTTACTTACTGGAAGTGGTTCACCTGTAATACTTGACTCATCAATAAGTGCCTCACCACTAATGACCATACCATCTACTGGTATTACAGCGCCCGTTTTGACTAAAACGATATCACCAATATTTACTTCTTCAACACCTACTTCAATAAAATTGTTGTTAGACATTAATTTATGTGCAGTTAACGGACTTAGATCTGTTAAGGCCTTAATTGCTGACCTCGTTTTCTTGAGCGTAATAGCCTCTAAATATGCACCAAACAAAAATAAGAATGTAACAATTGCAGATTCTTCATATGCTTTAATAATTAGTGCACCAATAACTGCAATTGTTACAAGTAGGTCAATACTTATAACCTTTACCCTTAATGCCTGATATGCTTGCAGCATTATCGGTAATCCACCGATGATTGATGCTACCAGTAATAATGTATTAAATACATGTGTATTGTTAAAAGCATATTTGACGCTAAACGCAGTAACAATCAGTACTAAAGACATAAACATTATCGTATGTTTTAATTTATACATTATTTTGGATATATGGTTGATAATATTGTTCATATAAGAATACCTCACCTTCTTAACATTATTATAGTATGTACTAAGATATTAATCCTTGATTTAAATCAATAATTACGCTTTTAATACACAAAATTTACTCACATAATTTGAGCATTTTTACCATAATTTAGCACTCTATACTTGACAGTGCCAATTATACTTGTTATAATATAGTTGTCTTAGAAATAAGACCAAATATTAAATAAGGGAGTGTTAATATGCTAAGTTTATTTAGAAAAGACCGCGGGTTCTTCGATGACTTCTTTGAAGATTTCAATGTCTTTAATCCAACAACTTCAACTGGGCTAATGAAAACAGATATTAAGGAAACAGATCAAGGCTATGAATTATCTGTTGAGCTTCCAGGGTATGCCAAAGATGATGTAAGGGTAAGTTTAGATAATGGCTACCTAATGATTGAAGCAAACAAAACCCAAGAAAATGAAGTTGAAGATAAAGACACTAAATATATTCGTAAAGAACGCTATGTAGGTACCATGAAAAGAAGTTATTATGTTGGTAAGATGACTCTTGAAGATATTCAAGGTACATTTGATAAAGGTATTCTACATATTGCAATACCAAAAGAGTCTAAAAAAGAACCTGAAAAACGCTACTTAGAACTTAAATAGTCTAAGTTATGCACCTAAGCCATGGAGTGCTTAGGTGTATTTTTTTACTATACTTGTAAGAGTCTTTCATAATATGAGTTTTTCATGTATAATATATGAATAGTTTTGATATTCAAAACAATTACTTAAAATTTAGGAGAAAACAATGATTATTAAACCTTCCATACGTAGTAACTTCTTTACCAACTCGAATCCATTAGGGGTTCAAAAAATGGTTCAAAATTATATTGAAGATGTTAAAAAATTACCAACTTATAAAGGACCAATAAATGTTTTAATTATCGGTGGTTCCTCTGGGTACGGGTTAGCTTCACGTATTAGCTTAGCCTTTAGTTCAGGAGCAAACACAATTAACGTATCTTTTGAAAGTCAACCACGCGGTAGTAAAACAGGCTCTGCAGGTTATTGGAATAACTTATTCTTCCAAGATGCAGTTAAAGATTCTAGTCAAAAACATTTTGACTTTAATGCAGATGCCTTTATCCCCGAAACTAAACAAGCTATTTTAGAAACAATTAAAAAAGAGTTTGGTCAAATTGACCTGCTTATTTATTCACTCGCATCCGGTGCACGTAAAAATGTTGAAACAGGCGAACTTGTTCGCTCTGCTATTAAACCTTTAGGTAAACCTGCAGTTGGTCGTACAATCGATATTAAATCCATGCATGTAGAACCTTTAGTTGTTGAACCAGCAAACGAACAAGAAACAAAAGATACTGTATTTGTTATGGGTGGTGGTGATTGGAATGACTGGGTTAGATATTTAGATGATGCTGGTGTATTAGCTAAAGGCTTTAAAACAATCTCTTATACATATATTGGTGGTAAAAATACCGATGCAATCTATAGATCCGGTACTATAGGTCAAGCAAAGGTTGACCTAGAACAAACAGCAGATAACCTAAATGCTTTATTAACTGATAAATATCAAGGTGAAGCACTTATCTCATCTAGTAAAGCAATCGTTTCAAAAGCAAGTGTATTCATCCCTCAAATGCCAATTTATGTATCTTATTTATTTGATGAAATGACTAAAAACGGTACACATGAAACAACGTTAGAACATAAACACCGCTTATTTAAAGACATGGTTTATGGTAATAACCGTATCTTAGACGAAAACGGCCGTATTCGTCTAGATCATTTAGAGATGGATGATGCACTTCAAGACCATATTAATGAACTGATGCAACAAGATCTAGGCCAATCATTCTTAGACTTAGCAGGTACAAAGTTATTCTTATCTGAGTTCTACCAAATTAATGGCTTTGATGTCAAAGGCATAGATCCTGAAGCAGACATCGACTTAGAATCTTTACTTGAACAATATAAAACAGATAAATATATAGATTTATTAGCAATATAATATATATAAAACATGGTGCACTTTATCTAAATACACCATGTTTTTTTTTAACGATTAAGTTAATCTTCTAATTCAATAATTTGAGCAATTTTTTTAGATATGATGTTAGGGATGCCCGTTACTAACGCATTACCCATCATGAAATATCTTTTTCTTTCATTCATACCTGTATTTGTCCAATCATCGGGGAAGTTGTTTAGTCTTTCTGCTTCAATTGGTGTTAGAATTCTAAGTCTACCTGTTTCTAAATCTTCAACGACATGTGTACTTCGATTTAATGAAGATTCACTCGTAAGCATTGTACGACCTGGCAAATCTAGATTATCAGGGTATGCCATACTACCCTCTGAATAAACATATTTATGACCTTCCAAACTGACTCTATCTATTTTTTTAGAGCCTTTAAGATATCTAAATTTGTCATCATTATTTATGTAATACTTTTCATCAACTGACTTTTCTAATATTTTTCTTAGTGGAACTGGTCGTTTCTTGATAGGTTCAGTTTTACCTGTATATAAATTACCATCAAACAATACGCCACTATTTTCAAAAGTAAACTTAAATTGATTTGAAACTTTAACTAAGTCAGAATACGTCTTTTGATTAATATCTGTCTTGTGTACTCTTTCTATACTCTTTTCGATTTCAAAAGTTTCTGCAAATATACCTTTTTCAAGCACAACATCTTCTAAATTACTATCTTTAAGGCTTTGATAATATCTTGTAGAATCATGATATGCAAAAATGAATACTCTTCTTCTTTTTTGTGAGAATCCATACTCAGCAGCATTTATCACTCGCCATTCAACAGCATACCCTAAATCATCAAAACATCTGAGCATCACCCCAAAATCCCTACCCCTTTGTTTAGAAGGAGATTTTAACAGTCTATCAACATTTTCTAGTAATACAAATGGGGGTCTTTTAATTTCAAGTATTTCGTTGATTTGCCACCAAAGAACACCCTTCTTACCTTCAATACCCTTTTCTTTACTAAGTGATCTTGCAACTGAGTAATCTTGACAAGGAAAACCTCCGACAAGTACACTATGATCTGGTATTTGCTCTTTATTTACTTTTGAGATGTCTTCATTCGAATGACTAGGTGATACACCAAAGCGCTTTTGATAACAATCAAATGCATCTTGAATTTTAGTAGAAGGCTCCCATTGATTCGCCCATACAAATTCAAAATTTGGTTTTTCAATTGTTTTCCCTTTACTATTTAATCTGACGGAATTAAACCCCACTCTGAAACCACCGACACCGGCAAATAATTCAACAACTGTTTTTTTCATTTTGCATTACCCTAACTGATAAGTTTAACTTATTTTATAAATGATGTTAAAATGATTATAACAAATTAATCTATATTGATCAAGTGTAAAACGTTATTTAGTTATACAAAAAAGGGGACGATATATTATGATAGGCTTAAATAAAAGCGCTAATGATTTAACACTAATAGAGATTCAAGAAATTGGTAAAGGAATTATCCACAAAACTTTTAGAGAAATAAATGAAGATGCATCCATTATAACAAAAGGAGGCTTTGGTCATTTCATCGAAAAATTTGTATATAATTATGAGCCAAATAGTGATGTTGGACCTGATTTTAAAACAGCTAAAGCTGAACTAAAAGTTACACCTGTGCGAAGAAATA
>CAZRKJ010000022.1:0-16197 GCA_964600775.1 uncultured Acholeplasma sp. | reverse complement strand
AGCAGATGATTTATTAAGATATACCATTGATGATTATATTGCAACCTTACCAGGTTATGCAGCACAAGTATTAACCTTTAGTACAATGATAATCTTTTTAATTATTATTGTAGCGTTTGTTTTAGGTATTTTCATATATGTACTAACCATTCAAAAATCACCTATGTTTGGTGTGATGAAGGCTCAAGGTATTTCAAATGGCTATATTGCAGGATCGGTTGTTACACAAACATTCTTACTTGTGTTCATTGGCATAATTTTTGGATTTATATTAACTATTATATCTGGAATATTTTTAGCAGATGTCATACCGTTTGCGATTAATGCATTATTCTATGGCATCATTACATTTGCATTTTTCTTATTTGCATTCTTTGGCGCATTATTCTCGGTAAATGCTGTCTTGAAGATTGACCCATTAAAGGCTATAGGAGGTTAAGATATGAAAGCACTGATTGAAATGATTAATGTATCTAAAGACTTTTTACAAGGTGACAATGTTATTAGTGCATTAAAACCTACAAATTTTACAGCATACGAAGGTGAATTGATTGGTATTATTGGGCCATCAGGGTCTGGTAAATCGACATTCTTAACTATTTTAGGTGGTTTGCAAAAACCAACTACCGGAAAAGTACTTATTAACGGTATGAAATTTAGTGAACTAACAAATGATGAGAAATCTAAAATACGTTTAGATCAAATAGGCTTTATTTTACAAGCATCAAACTTGATTCCCTTCTTAACTGTTAAAGAACAAATGGTTTTATATAATAAAATAACTAAAACTAAGGTTAATAATGAATGGATGAATGAGTTGTTTTTAAAACTTGGTGTAGATAAACTTAAAAATAAATATCCAAGTGCATTATCTGGTGGTGAACGCCAAAGAGCAGCTATAGCAAAGGCTTTATATCATCAGCCAAATGTTATATTTGCAGACGAACCTACAGCAAGTTTAGATTCTAATAAGGCTTTTGAAGTTATGAAATTACTAGCAAAAGAAACAAAGGTACAAAAGAAAGCAACAATCATGGTAACACACGATGAAAGGTTATTAGCTTATTGTGATAAGGTATATGTCATTGTTGATGGCGTATTAACGCTAAAAACAGGACACGTTAAAAATCAATAAAGGGTGATTATATGCATATTCTATATTACTTATTAAGTTCATATGCCTTTATAGGCTTAATGATAGGTTTATCAACAATGCTTAGTAATAAAAACATTATTGGTGATGAAGGTAGTAGAAAATTGATACACATTGGTGTATCTAATTGGTATTTTATCGCACTAATCTTTATGCGTGATCCAAAAGATATATGGTTTACCATCATTCCACCGCTATCATTTATTATCTTAAACTATATATCCTATAGGACCAATTTAATTAAATCGATGGAACGTAGTGGTAAAGGTAATCTTGGTACCGTATATTATCCAATATCATTGTTTGTACTAGTATTAGCAACATTTCTTATGATTGAAAACCCATATATTGGACTATTAGGTGTCATGATTATGGGTTATGGTGACGGGTTAGCTGCGGTTATTGGTAAAAAGTATGGCAAAAAGGATATTGGTAATGGTAAATCACTAATTGGTGTTGTCACTATGTTTGTAGTATCTTTTATTGTAGCAAGTTTGATCATTGGATTTACAGAAGGTATAGGCTTTATTTGGATTGCGATTGTTATTGCCTTAGTGGCTAGTTTAATTGAGTATTTAACACCAAAAGGGTTAGATAATTTAAGTGTACCTATGGGTACATCACTGATTTACTATTTATTACTATTACTGTGAGGAGGATATTATGAAAAAAGTTGCAGTTATTGGTGCTGGTACAGCGGGATTAGCATCAGCTATTCGCTTAAAAGCGCTTGGATATGATGTCACAGTTTATGAGAAAAATGAGCAAGTTGGCGGTAGAATGTATCAATTTAAGGAAAATGGGTTTACATTTGATGTTGGGCCAACAATCGTTATGATGCCTAAGGTTTATCAAGAACTTTTCACAGATAGTGGTGTAGATTATAAAGATTATATCCAAATGGAACGCATAGATCCTATGTTTGAAATACACTATAGAGATAAAACAATCTTAAAAGCCACAAGTGATCTGGTGAATATGACATTAGAAAACGAGAAGTTTAGTGAAAAGGATGCACAAGGTTATTTAGCATACATTGCTGATGTCTATAAACGTTATTTAGTTGTAAAAGAACATTTTATAGAAAAGAGTTTTAGAGGTCCCTTAGACTTTTATAACCCTAAAATGTTAACTCAAGCACTTAAACTTAAAACCTTTAGTACCGCATATAATTCTGTAGGTAAATTTGTTAAAGATGAAAGGTTAAAGCAATCTCTTGCTTTCCAAACGCTTTATATTGGTATCTCACCATACAATGGACCATCTATTTATACAATCATCCCAATGATTGAACTTTTATATGGTGTACACTATATTAAAGGTGGTATGTATAGTATGGCTAAAGCAATGGAACGTCGTTTTTTAGAAATGGGTGGTAAGATTTTATTAAACCAAAATGTAGAAACTTTTGTTATTGAAGATAAAGTGATAAAATCATTAAAAGTAAACGGTAAAGAAACTGAAAATTATGATGCCGTCTTATCAAATGCAGATTTCCCTTGGATGGTTAACAACCTGATCAAAGAAAAGAAAAACAAGGGCAAGTATACGCCTAAAAAAGTTGATAAAATGCTTTATTCATCATCGTCATTTCTACTCTATATTGGAACAAAAAAACGTTATGATTTAAATCTACACACCTTCTTCTTTACCAATGATTTTACAGGCAATATTGATGATATTTTTGAAGGTAAAAAACCAAGTGATCCATCATACTATGTTTATGCCCCAAGTCGTATAGATGATACAATGGCACCAGTTGGTAAAGAATCACTTTACGTACTTGTTCCGGTACCAAACAAATCAGACAGTAGTGAAAAATGGGATGAAGAAGCGATTAAAGCATATAAAGATAAGATTATCAATATGATGTCTAAACACGAAGTATTTAGTGATATTAAAGATAATATTGAGTACTTAAAGGTTTATTCACCTAATGATTTTGAATCTAAATTTAACTTACAATTTGGTGCAACATTTGGCTTAAGACCAACACTTTTCCAATCTAATTATTACCGTCCACAAAACAAATTTAGATATCTAAAAAATCTATATTCTGCAGGTAGTAGTAATCATCCAGGTGCAGGTGTACCAATTGTGTTAAGTAGTGCCAAATTAGCTGTAAAAGAACTAGACAAGGACTTTGGATCATGACCAAAATATCTAAACAACTCAAAAATGATTTTAATCAATGCGAAGCAATTATAAAAGAAAATTCAAAAACCTTTTATAAAGCTTTTAGCATGCTTAAATCTAAAATGGATCGTCAAGCAATCTATGCAATCTATGCATATTGCAGAATTGTTGATGATGCCATTGATGAGTATAAGGATATTTTATTGCTTGAAAGCTATCAAAGAAAGTTAGAAAGTTTAATTAATAAAGAACCACAAAGTGATTTTGTTTTTAGAGCACTAGCTTATGTGATTGAAACCTATTATCCAAAAGATTATGATTTCAAACCTTATTTTGGATTAATTGAAGGACAAAGACAAGATTATACATTCAAACAACCAAAGACACTAGATGATTTATTAAATTATTGTTATTTGGTTGCAGGTGTTGTTGGGGAGATGCTCAGTTATGTCTTGGCACCAAAGGATGCAATTGGTGATGTACGTATGGTTGCAATCCATTTGGGTGAGGCCATGCAAATCACCAACATCCTAAGAGATATTGGTGAAGATAGAAAAAGAGCACGTACATATATCCCATTAGACCTTATGGAACAATTTAAATACACTAAACAAGATTTAGAACAGGGTTTAGTGAATTCAAACTTCACCCAACTTTTTGAGCATCTTGCAACATATGCAGAAAATAAATATAAAATCGCACTTGAAAAGATACAGTTGTTTAAACCAGATGCTAGAAAACCATTAATGCTTGCAGCACTAATGTATGAGGCAATCATTGATACAGTACGTAAAAATTCATATGATGTATTTAATAGACGCGCAGTAGTATCCGATGAAATAAAAAAATCAATTGTTACTAAAGTATATCGATAATAAGGAGTCAAACCCAATATGTTTATAAATAGTCTAATTGGATTTGGATTAAGTTTATTGATAGCATACGTAGCTTACTATAAAAAATCACTCACTTTGAGTGGTTTTATTGCTGCAACAATTGTAGGCACACTATTTTATGTGTTTGGCACATACGTTGTATGGTCACTACTTATATTTTTCTTTGTAAGCTCAAGTTTACTATCTAAAATACACCCATCAGTTGATGAGAAAAACGGTAGAAACTATTTACAGGTATTATCAAATTCAATTGTGGCTCTCGTGTTTTTGGTACTATACTTCATCTTCGAGGATGTAGTATATATGCTTGTAGCGGTTGTTGCAATTGCAGCATCAACATCTGATACCTGGGCATCTGAAATTGGTGCATTAAGTAAGTCAAAACCTTTTTCAATTTTAACCTTTAAAAAAATGGAAAAAGGCTTATCGGGTGCGATTAGTATCATTGGTATAATCGCATCCTTAATGGGTGCAGTTGCTATTAGTTTATTGTATAGTGGATTATACTTTATAAGTAACTCATTTGACATGATGATGTTTGTAGAGTTTCTAACAGTCATTACAGTTGCTGGCTTTTTAGGCAGCATTTTGGATAGTTACTTAGGTGTTTTACTACAAGCCAAGTATCAAGATTTAAAAAGTGGAAAGATCAAAGAATTTATTACAAATACTGAAAACTATATTTTAATATCTGGCAAAAAAATCATTACCAATAATGCAGTTAATTTCATCATGGTACTAACCATTTCCATCATTACCTACCTACTATTAATTATATAAATTAACACCCACAAAAATTCACAATGTAAACGTTTTACATTTTAGGGTATACAACAAAAATAAATTGTGATACAATGAATAGTCATAGTGAAAACCAACCCATTGGACTGTGACAAAATTACCCAAAATATAGGTTTGGAGTATGTCCCTTTAGGATACTTTTGATTACAGTAAGCAAGCATGTGAGTATTTTACATGCTTACATCAAATAGATGTAAGCGTTTACCTTATCTAAAAGATAAATGTTTTAAAAATTTACAAAATGTTTACACAAATCAAGGGCCAAATCTTGTAATATAAGGGGTGATGAAGTATAATAAAATATGTCGGAGGTATTAGGATGATTTTAAATTGTGCTGCTTCAAAAAATGTATATACACATGAGACAACACGAACTATCTTCATTTTTTTATCTAAACTAATTATGGACGTAAAACACACAAGTGTGTAGTTTTGCGTTTTTTCATTTTACACTACAAAGAAAAAGGAGCAAAAAGTAAATGGAAATAAGACTTAAAAATTTAACAAAAGTCTTTACGGATAAGCGCGGTAACGAAACTGTTGCGGTAGACGATTTAGATGTTGTCATACCATCAGGTAAGCTTGTCGGGCTTTTAGGACCATCAGGTTGTGGTAAATCTACGACACTTTATATGATCGCAGGTTTATTAAAGCCAAGTGGCGGTAAAATCTTTTTTGGAGATAACGATGTAACAAGAGTATCTCCAGATAAAAGAGGTATTGGATTAGTTTTCCAAAACTATGCACTATACCCACATATGACTGTTAGACAAAATATTATGTTCCCACTTGAGAATATGAAAGTATCTCATGAAGAGGCACAAAAATTAACTGTTGAAATGGCAAGATTAGTTGGTATTGAAGACCAACTAGACAAAAAACCAGCACAATTATCTGGTGGTCAACAACAACGTGTTGCAATTGCTCGTGCGCTTGTAAAGAAACCTGACGTTCTACTTTTAGACGAACCGCTTTCTAACTTAGATGCACGTTTGAGACTGCAAACACGTGAAGAAATCAAACGTATTCAAAGAGAAACAGGTATTACTACAATCTTTGTTACCCATGACCAAGAAGAAGCTATGTCTATTAGTGATCAAATGATCGTATTAGATTTAGGTAAAATGCAACAAATGGATTCTCCACAAGAGATCTATGATGAACCAGATAACCTATTTGTTGCTAAATTCTTAGGTAGTCCTCCAATAAATGTCATTGATGCAACTGTAAAAGATAAAAAGATTATGGTTGGTGAGTTTGAAGTTGCACCAACTAAAGCTAAAGATGGCGCATATAAATTAGGTATACGTCCAGAAGACTTTAGAGTTGTTGAAAATGCTGCATTTACATTTAAGCGTGAAGAAGTTGAAATTGAAGTTATCGGGCGTGACACAATGGTACGTTTTACTATGGGAGAAAACACAATGGTACGTGCAGTTGTAGACTCAGATAGTGTTAAAGACAAATCAGTAATCTCGATTGATGTAAAAAAACATAAAGTTTTATTATTTGACATAGAAACCGGAAGTGTTGTCGTATGACAGAGCCTAGAGGTACACGCTTAAGAGTAAAACTAGCGAGTGCAAGATGGCATGTTAGAAATTTTTTCCAAACGGTTGGAGAAACCATCAAAAAAGGTTTATCTAAAATTGGGTTAGGTTTCATATTCAAGTTGCCACCATTTGTTAGAGCTTTGATTTACTTAGCGCCGGCATTAAGTATTTTGGCAGTATTCACATTCTATCCGATTTTTAACTCTGTATTCATATCTTTCTTACAAGGATACAATATGTTTACAGGTGAAATCACAGGCTTTACACTGTTTGAAAACTATTTAACAACACTACGTCACCAAGCATTTGCTCAATCAGTCATTAATACTGCAGTTATTGCATTTATATCTGTACCACTAACGATCTTTGTATCTTTAGCAGTTTCAGTTGCACTTGCAGCAATTAAACCATTAAAAGGGTTATACCAAACAGTATTCTTCTTACCGTATGTTACAAACTCAATCGCGCTTGGTTTAGTATTTGCATATATGTTTAGTGGAAACATCAATACAATTAATACACAATTAAGTTTATCTAATGCAATCTTAAAAGGTATTGGACTACAACCGATTGCTTGGTTAGGTATTGGTGCAACTTATTGGAGCGCAATGAGCGTTATCCTACTTTATACAGTATGGAATGGTCTAGCGTTTAAAATTATTGTTTTCTTAACGGGTATTCAAAGTATTGATAAACAATATTATCAAGCAGCACAAATTGATGGTGCATCTAAGTATAAAACATTTAGACGCGTTACTGTGCCATTAATTTCTCCGATGATATTCTATATCTTAATAACATCATTAATTGGATCCTTTAAAACATATTCATCAGTCGTTGCGATTATTGGTACAACTGGACGTATTACTTCTGGTGCCTCAGGGCCACTAGATATGCGTACGATTGTATTCTATATCTATGACTTCTTACAAAATGCAGGGCAACCAGGCAATATGTCCTTTGCTGCAGCTGCATCAATTATATTATTCTTAATCATTCTGTTCTTTACAGTTATCCAACTTCAAGTTGGTAAACGTAGAGTACACTACTAAGGAGGGCCAATCAGATGAAACGTATTACTAAACAAATGAAGCGCCTAGATCTATATGCATCCTTAGTAGATATTGCCTATATCTTAATTGCACTTGCAACAGTTAGCTATTTATTTGCAATCATGTATGTACCAGAACGTAATGAGTGGACAAATATTTCTAATACATATCAGTATGATACACTCATTGGTATAACTATTTCACAAGCACAAATGAACGTGATTATCTCATTGTTAGTAGGTTTCTTAATGGTTATGGTACCTTTAACAGTGAAATCAATTCAAAGAGTTTTTGATAAAAAGACAATTGAAATTGATGAGTGGACATATAGACAACAATATCTACTTGCAGGCTTTGAACTTGTAACATTAAACCCATTTAGTGCAGCAATTCGTATCATGAATGGCCGAGGTATTCAAATGGTTGTTATGGCATATGGCATGAAGCAAGGTTTATTAAATACTTTGAAAAGTATTCAAAAGGGATTTGTTGATTTATATAAATTAATTAAAAGATGGGCACTTGCATTTGCAGGCATATTTAGTAAAACTAAGCGTGCAGAAGCAAAAGCTATTAAAGAACAAATTCGTAAAGATAAGTTAGATACAAGTAAAAACCGTGTTCGTAGTCAAGAAGAATTAGATGATATCACTAGAAAAGATGTCATTATGTCCGTTGCAAGATTAGTGCTTACATATGGTACATTAACAATTACTGCATTATTCATCTTTATTCCGTTTTACTGGATGGTTATTACAGCATTAAAGACATATCAAGAATCTTCTTTATCACCAAATCCAACATTCTTCATTGGATTAAGTGAAATGCAATGGGTAAACTTTAAAATTGCACTAACTGAATTTAACTTCTTAGAATATATTGGAAACACGATATTTGTAGGGGTTACAACCATGATCTTCACTGTATTAACAACGGTCTTAGCAGCATTTGCATTCTCGAGACTAGATTTTAAAGGTAAAGACTTTATATTCTCAATATTGTTAATGACGATGATGATTCCAGGGGAATTATATACGATTACAAACTATATTACAGTGAGTAGATTAAATTGGATTAATACATACTATGCATTAATCGTTCCATTCTCTGCAAGTGTATTCTATATATTCTTCTTAAGACAAACATTTAAACAAATTCCAGACACCTTATATAGAGCAGCTAAAGTAGATGGCAGTAGTGATTTCAAATACCTAACACGTATTATGATACCTATTGCATCACCTACAATCATTACAATCATTATCTTAAGTTCTATTGGTGCATGGGATGCCTATATTTGGCCACAACTTGTTGGTAAGAATGAAGCAACCACACTCGTATCTGTGGCATTAAGAAGAGAGAGTTTCAGTGTCGGGTCAGGCTCAGATGCCAGACCAATGTATAACATGCAACTAGCTGCAACAACTATTGTTACGGTACCGCTATTAATTATATTCTTCTCATTGAAGAAATTTATCCTAGCAGGTGTTGGACGTAGTGGTACAAAAGGCTAGAAAACAAAAAGGAGGCAACATATGAAGAAAATATTGACAGTAGCTGTATTAGCGCTTTCCGCGTTTATACTTGCAGCGTGTGTCACAATTGCAAATACTGCACCAGTTTTAACGGGTGTTGGATTTGATGCAACAGGGTATAAAGAAGTTACCATTCAACAAGGTGATCCATTTAATCCACTAGATGATGTATCTGCATTTGATGACAGAGACGGTGATTTAACTGAATCAATCGAGGTTACTGGTTGGGATGAAGAAACTAATTCAACAGCTGGTACACATACAATTGTGTTACGTGTTGAAGATGCAGAAGGTTTATTCGCACAATTAACAATCTTATTAACTGTTGAATCAGAAGACTTACCACCGATATTTGAAAATGTAGACTTAAACCAAACATACTTTATCGGATCAGGTGCATGGAGTCCTTTAACAAGCGTTATTGCTTGGGAAGATTCATCTAAGACAGTAGATATCACCGATCAAATTGAAGTAAGAGATACTGAAGGTGTTCAATATCGTCTAGATACACCAGGTGTTTACAACGTACGTTTACGCATAACAAATGCTGCAGGTGTTGTAGCAAACGTTACAATTCGTTTAACAGTTGTTCAACCAGATATTCCGATAAACTTACCAACAACACCAGTGAGTGTTGAAATGTGGCATGCAATGGGTAACGATATTACATTATGGATTCGTAACCAAGCTACAGCATTTAGAAATCATTATGCAACTTTAGGATATGACTTTACTGTAAATGTTCAAACAGGTACAGGTAATTATGATACATTAAAGACTCAAATGATTAATGCAATCTTAGAAAGAAAATTACCAAATATCGTTCAAGGATATCCAGACCATGTGGCAGAATACTTAAATGGTGGAGCTATTGAAAATCTTACACCATTTATTAATCATGAAACTTATGGACTTGTAGGGGAACACGCTTTAGATGATATCGTTTCATCTTATCGTGAAGAAAATTCACAATATGATGTAGCAGGTACTTTCTACTCATTACCATTTAATAAATCAACTGAAATTTTAATTTATAATAAGGAAGCATTAGCATTTGCAGGTATCACAGATGAAGCTGATATTCCTACAACATGGCAAGACTGGTTTGCATTATCAGATCAGTTAATTGCTTATGGACAATCAAAGAACCCAACACAACATGGACTTGTTAAAGCGGGTGCATATGATTCAACAGGTAATGGGTTCATTACATTTACACGTCAGTTTGGTGGTGCATATACTGCAATCAACTTCTCAAACTTCCGTGGTCAATACCTATGGGTAAACAATACACAAACAACTGCAGCTATGCAATTTGTAAAAGATAACAGTGACATTTTTGTTACACCAGACTTCTGGGATCAAGATTATGCAACAACACCATTTGCATTAAAACAAGTTGCATTTGCAATCTCATCATCAGCGGGTGCAAGACATACACAAACAGCAATCAATAACTTACCTGCAGCAGATCGTTTTGAATTCGGAGTTGCACCAGTACCTTATAATAAAGATATGCCTGAAAACCGTGCGGTTATTCAACAAGGTACAAACATTAGTTTAGTTAATAGTGGAACAGCAGAACAAAAATTAATTGCTTGGTTATTTATGAAATGGTTAATGAGTACAGATGTAACAGTTGATTTTGCTATTGAAACAGGTTACTTACCAGTTCGTTATAGCGGTTATGAAACAGCACGTTACCAACAATTCATTGATCAAACATTACCAGGTATGTCTAATATTCAAAAATCAAATGCATTATCAGCAAGAGCTGCTTATGCACAAAGCGAATTCTTCTTCTATGACCCAGCATTTGTTGGATCATCTAAAGCACGTACTGAAGTAGGTATTGCATTCCAAAGAATCGTTACTGGAGATGGTAATATTGCAGCAGCACTTCAAGCGGCTTATGATGAAGCAACGCTTGGGCAAAACTAACAATTTATTTGGTTTATTAAACGTATTTGGCTGTTGTTTACTGCAGCCAAATACGAATGTTATAACAAAAAGGGCACATAGATGATGTGCATACAAATATTATCTTAAATAGATAAAAAAGACGGAGGTCAAAATGAAAAGAAGAAACAGTGTACTGAAATTATTGTTTATGATGACATTAACTTTAGTTTCAGCATTAGTTATTGTTGCGTGTACACCTTCTAATACGGATGCAGCGGATGTATTAGCTGCAAAAACGGCATTAGAGGTTGGATATACAGCACCAGATAATCTAAATAGTGTTACACAAGATGTAACATTACCAGCAACTGGCGCAAATGGCGTAACAATTACATGGCAGTCAAGCCACCCATCAGTAGTATCAACTACAGGTGATGTGACAAGACCAGCAAATGATACGAATGTTACATTAACAGCCACTTTAAGTAAAGGTGAAGAAACAGATACTAAAAACTTTGCACTTAAAGTCATTGCCGCTGAGGTAGTTACAACACCTCAAGAAGCTATTGATGCGTTAGTGATTACAGGGGATACTTTAGAGTTAGAGGGTATGATTTACTCAACAACTTCAAATATCGTAATTCCTACAACATCACTAGGCTTTACTGTAAACTGGGTATCTACATCAAATGCTATTACTGTAGCGGGTGTCGTTACAAGACCAGTATATGGTGCTGCTAATGAACGTGTTATCTTAACGGCATCTATTGGTGATGTTGAAAGAGATTTCATCATTGATGTAATCGCAATTCAAGAAAAACCAGCAGAAGATGTATTATCAGAAGCATTAGTTGCACTATTATTAACTACAACAGCTACTGCAGAAAATGTTACATTACCTACAGAACTAACAATTGAAGGCTTAACAGTAGATGAAATTTATGAAGTTTCGATTACTTGGGCATCTGATTCTGTTCATATGAATGCATCTGGTAGAGTAGACCGTCCAATGGCTGGTGAAGAAGATGCACTAGTTAACTTGACTGCTACATTATCATATGGCGGTCAAACAGCTACTAAAGAATTTTCTATAGTTGTTTATGCATATGCTGAATCATTTACAGTTGTTGCTAACTTTGCAGAAGCACAAGCATTATTCGTTGCAGCTGATTCAGCTGCAAGAAATGATGGTGTTTATGTTAGAGTTCAAGATGTATCTCTTGTTATGAGAGAGGGTGATGGGTTAGTATTGGTTGACTCTGAAGGCGGATTAATGTACGCATTCGGTAATCTTGGAGTATCTTATAGAGATGCTGAATTTGATGTTCTTTATGATGTAATTGGAGCATTAGACATATTTAATGGGGCTTTACAAATCAGTGCAACTAAAAATTCACGTAAACCAACCGAATTAATTATTCAAGATGGTGAAGCAGTATATCCTGATTATGAAACAGTAGGTAGTATACTTGATTTCTTACCAGCAACGCAACAAACACACAGTATTGATAATATTTTTGAATACAAAGCTATTACGTTAACAGCAAAAGTTGTTGTTAATAATGTTGCTGATAACTATGGCGTATTACTAGCTGATGTTACCTATACAGGTGATGGATCAGATTTAAGAGCATCTGGTGGTTCACCGTATGAAAATAGAGCATTTGTTGTCTACTATAAATCTAATAGAGATGTATTTATTCCTTTAGATGGTTTAGAAGTTACAGTAAATGTTATTGTATTTAGTTTAAGAAACGATCGTAATATTTATACAGTTGTATTTGGTGGAACAATCGACGATGTCATTGTTGGCGAAATTGCAGATGAAGAGCTTATGACTATGACTAAAGCAAATCTTACGAGTTCAATTCCTACTATTATTCCAACAGCAACGACATTAAACTTGTTTAATTCTTATCTATCAGCTGATATTGAATGGGCATCATCAAATCCATCAATTATTAGTACGGCAGGCGTTGTTACACCTCCGGCTGAAGGTCAAGTTGAAGTTAAACTAACTGCAACAATTACAGCAGGTGCTTTAACAGAAGACTTAGAAATTACAATTTTAGTTGGTCAATTACCACTAAGTACTTTAGAAGCAGCTTTAGAAGCAGCAGTTAATACACCACTACGTGTAGAAGTTACAGTTATTGGTTATAGCGCAAATAACACAGTTATCGTTCATGATGGTACACATGCAATTGCTGTATTTATCGGTGGCGGTACAACATCTGATGCAGCTACACTTATTAGAGCATCATTTGGCAAACGTGTTATCTTAGAAGGTTCTAAGACAGTATTTAATGGTTTACAACAAATTCAAAATGTTACTGCTGTTGAAGTATTAACTACTACAGCACATACTGCACTTTCTGTAGATATTACAGAATTAGCATGGGATGCAGCAACATTAGTTGAACATCAATCTAAACTCGTATCTATTACTGGTGCTGAGATTTCAAATAAATCTGTTGATAGCAATGATAATATTACAGTTACAGTTAAACTAGGTGAAAAAACTATCGTATTAAGATGGGATTCAAGAATTGCTATTACTGGTACAAACGTATTAGTAAATGCTGAAATTGGTGACCTAATTGATATCGTTAACGCACCTTTAGGTTGGAACCAAAATGCACCACAATTAGGATATTATGTATCAACTCAAGCAGTTGTAACTACAAACCCTAATTTAGAAATATTCACTGTTACATTTATGGACGGTGAAACAGAACTTAAATCTGAAGATGTTGTAGAAGGTAGAAGAATTGCTTCATACCCTGCAACTGCTAAAGAAGGTTTCACATTCTTAGGATGGTTTACTGATGCTACATTAGACACACCTTGGGTTGATGCACCAATTACTGAAGATGTAACATTATATGCAGGATATGAAGAAATTTCTGGTACATTGGTTGTTGATACGTATACATTTACTGGTTTACCAACAAACCAAACATCATATGTAACAACTCCAACAGAATTTGAAGTATCAGGCACATCATTTACAAGATTAAATGCCAACATTAGTACAGTTACCGGACTAGGTACACAAGGTATCGTATTAGGTATTAGAACTGGAAACAACTGGCAAAGTCCATACCTACAATTTACAGATAAAATTGAAGGTGCTTATAAAGTTATATTCACTGTCGTTAACTGGACAACAGATGCAACAAATAATTTAAGTTACGCAAGTGGTATTTACCTACAAACATCTACAGATGGTGTAAATTGGGTAAACGGTGTAAACTTTAAAGATACATGGAATGTAGAAAGTTCAGCAGTAAACGAATTAGAATTAATGTTAACAGAAGATGTTTATGTAAGACTATTTGTAGAATCTGCAGGTACTCAAGAAGGCACATTCCAATTAAGATTATCTGTTACAAAGGTTGAAGTTCATTCTTATATTGAATTAGAAGAACCAGTAACAGTTACATTTGACCAAAACTTTGGTGAAGCAGAACCTGTTGTTGTTACATTAAGTAGCGGCGACTTAGCAGTAGAACCTGCAGCACCATCAAGATCAGGATTTGATTTCCTAGGTTGGTTTGAAGTTGAAGCAACTGAAGCTTTTGACTTTGCAACACCTATTACAACAGATATCGTATTAGAAGCACGTTGGGAAGAACAAGTAGCAGACGCACTAACTATGCTTGAAGCACTTCAAGTGGCAGATGGTACATTAGTTAAAATCGTAGGTGTAGTTACAGGGTTCTCGGACTTTAATGCAACATTCTCAAACTATGATAAAGTATTCTTAGAAGATGAAACTGGTGCTATCCAAGTATGGAGAGGTGCATTCCCTTCAGACTTAGCTGTTGGTGACAAATATGAAGTCGAAGGCGAAATTGATATCTTTAATGGTCAAGTACAAATCGCTCAAGGTTCAACACTAACATTAGTTGATAAAGGTAATGCTGTGAGTGCTCCAACAGATGTAACTGATGTTGCATCAGTTGTTGCAGTAGATCAGGCACAACGTTTTAACTTCGTAGGAACATTTGTAAGTGTTACATCAAATGGTCGTGACATGGTACTTAATGTTGGCGGTACAAACGTTACTGTTCGTTCACAAAGTTCATCAGATTCACATCCAGTAAATGTTCATTTCTTAACGGGACAAGCAGGACAAATTGTAACTGTATCTGCTGCACACGTTGAGTGGGCTACATCAATTATGAGAGCACTTATTATAAATCCAGCACAAGTTACATTTGCTGATCCAACAGATGCAGAAATTTTACTAGCTCAACAAACCGCCTTAATCACATACTTTGACGGTAAATCATTTGATATGGATACTTTAATTAATCCGGCAATCGATTTAGATGATACTGAAATTTCATTCACAACAGAACCTGTCGGTGCAATCATTGAGAACAAATGGATGGTTGTTACTGAAGATACAGACGTAGTTATTACTATTACATTAACTCGTGGTGAAGAAGCTCCGGTTCAATTTGATGTTGAAGTAACAATTGAATTCGTCGAAACTGAAGAGCCAGGAGAACCCGGAGACGAAGTATTCGCAACAGACTTATTCATTTCTCTGTACGCAGAAGGTGCTCCAGGTAATAGAAAAGCAATTCAAATATTCAATGGTACTGGTGCAGCGATCGTATTAGATGACGTATATACTGTAAAAATGGGGCCGAACGGTGGTGCATGGAGTGCAACTCCGATTACACTTACTGGGACAATCGAACATGGTGAAGTATTTGTTATCGTAAACAATGCAACCGATGGTGGTTGGTATCATGATTTAGCTAATAGTTCATTAAACCCGAATGGTGATGATGCAATCGGTTTATTTAAAAACGATGTACTTATTGATGTATTTGGAGTTCAAGGTGAAGATCCAGGTGCGGGTTGGTCATTAGATGGCCCAGGAAACGGTTCAGATACAGTTGATAAGGTAGTAGTTAGAAGTTCAAGTGTAACAGGTCCAAGCGCAACATGGATTCGTTCAGAGTGGACTGTTGCATTAGCAATACCAAGTGGTGGAGCAGCAACAACTGATCCACAAGTAAGTACAATGTTACAATCATTTACTTGGAATCCAGTTACTGAATAATTGATACTCTAACAATTAATATTTTATAATATAAGACTTGGCGAGTAGAGTCACTCTACAAGCCAAGTCTTTTACTTTCACATGAT
>CAZRKJ010000021.1:0-17071 GCA_964600775.1 uncultured Acholeplasma sp. | reverse complement strand
GCAGCACCTGTACCAGTACCGCCCCCCATACCTGCAGTAATAAAAACCATGTCTGCATCTGATAGACAATCTCTAATTTCTTCTTCTGATTCAAGTGCAGCTTGTTTTCCAACAACTGGTTTTGCACCAGCACCTAAACCTCTAGTTAATTTTTTACCAAGTTGGATGCGTTCATCAGCTTTAGATACCTTAAGTACTTGAGCGTCTGTATTCATCGCAACATATGAAACCCCTCTAACATCATTTTCAATCATTCTGTTAATTGCAGAGTTGCCTCCACCACCAACACCTATGACCTTGATAACGGGCTTTTGATTAAATTCATCCGAAAATCCAAAAACCATGATATCACTCCTATTCATACTAATCTCATTGTAAACTATTTTTGATAAAAAATAAAGTCTTTAATACCTTACTTCAGGATAATTCGTTCTTTGGTAAAACTCATTTTTAAAATCAAGCAGGCGATCTGCTTTAATCGCTTCACGTATCTCTTTCATTAAATGCTTTAGGTAAGCCAAATTTTGTATAGTAACAAGTCTTTGAGCTAACTGTTCTTCTGCTTTAAATAAATGTCTAATGTAACTTTTTGAATATTTAGAAATACTGGTTTCCAAATTCGGGTCTAAAGGACTCATATCACGTTCAAAAGTCTTGTTTTTGATTGTTACTTTACCTATAGTTGTTAGTGCTGTTGCATGTCTTGCATTACGTGTTGGCAATACACAATCAAACATGTCCACACCATTTATAACATTTTCAACTAAATCCTCTGGTGCACCAACACCCATCAAATATCTTGGTTTATCAAAAGGTAAAACTTTATTTAAGTGTCTAGTCATATCATACATTTCAGCTTTTGTTTCACCAACAGATAAACCACCTATAGAATAGCCTGGAAAATTCAAAGACATTAAAGCTTCAGCACAATACGTTCTTAAATCTTTATTCAAACCACCTTGAACAATACCGAATAATGCCTGATTTGTCTTTAATGCTTCCTTACCTCTTTTAGCCCATCTAATGGTACGATCAACTGAATTTTTTTGATAATCATAAGATTCATATGGTGGTGGACACTCATCAAAAGACATAATAATATCGGCACCTAAATCTTCTTGAATACGAATGGCATCCTCAGGACTTAAAAATAATGGCGCACCAGACTTATGATGTTTAAAATAGACACCTTCTTCTTTTATGTCACGCAATTTAGCAAGTGAAAACACTTGAAAGCCACCAGAATCTG
This sequence comes from uncultured Acholeplasma sp., assembly GCA_964600775.1. Lineage (GTDB taxonomy): Bacteria > Bacillota_I > Bacilli_A > Acholeplasmatales > Acholeplasmataceae > Acholeplasma. Next base: position 15,822 of record CAZRKJ010000021.1, on the reverse strand, counting down.
TTAAAAGTGCACCATCCCACTGCATAAACCCTCTAATACCTCCATGATCTTTGACGATATCTTCACCTGGTTGTTGCCATAGATGATAAGTATTAGCTAAAATCAAACCCTCTGAAACTTCTTTAATTTCCTCAACCGTTAAGGTTTTAACTGTTGCAAGCGTACCTACTGGCATAAAAATAGGTGTTTCAAACACACCATGTGGCGTTGTTAATCGCCCGAGTCTTGCACCACTTTGCTTACAAACATGTAGTACTTCATATGAAATCAAAATAAAACCACCTTCCGTGCTTGAAATTATACCATAAAATGATAAAATAAGGAATGTAATTATTAGCGGTAGCCTAGGAAAATACCCGCTTTAACAAAACAAGGAGATAATCATGAAAAAAGGTTTAGATTTAAGAGATATCGTCATACAAATGACCATTGCAACTATTTATGTTGTTTTAGTCTTTGTATTTTATTTTATGAGTTTTGAAGCAATACAATTTCGTGTTGCAGAAATACTATTAGTTTTAGTGTTTTTCAACAAAAAACACACCATCGGTTTAGTATTTGGTACATTTTTAGCCAACTACTTTGGTGCGTTTGGTTTAATTGATGCATTATATGGTTCCCTTGCAACACTTATTGTTGCTTTACTACTATATACTTCAAAAAAGTATTGGTTGATTGCACTACTCATTTTCCCAGCACTGATCAATGGTTTAATCATTTCATTTCAAATATCATTCCATTTTGATACATTCCAAGTTTTTTGGATTAATTTTTTATGGATAGCACTTGGTGAGTTTGTCGTTGTAATGCTACTAGGTATTCCACTTAAATTAGCGCTCAATCAAAATAAATTGATTCAATCCTATATTACTTGATTTGTTTAATTTGTTTTTTTAAAACAGTTGAAATAGGTATTTTATTAAAATCAGTTATAACTTCAAAAGGTTCAGTATAGTTATTTACATAACCCTCATATACTTCAATATGCCATATAAGATGTGTAAATACGTGTTTAATTGGTTTTAAGACTTCGGTGACTTGTATTTCTAGGCCCATGTCACTTGCTTGGTTTAAAGCGCCATTTAAGCTATCTGATTCTATTTGAATAAACTCATAAAACCCATGCAATAAATCCTCATGTCTTTGACGCATTAGAAATCCATCGTTGTACTTAACAATAAATGCATAGTATTGGATTTCTTTTTTTGTTGCAAGTGCAGACATTTTTGGATAGTCTGATTGAACATTGTTTAAGTTTGCTAAACATATGTCACTTAAAGGACACACATCGCACTTAGGATTTGTAACCTTACAAACGGTTGCACCAAGTTCCATCATACTTTGTGTATATAAATACGGATCTCCAGATGCCTCAATAAATGATTTATTTAATATGTTTAGTGATTTTCTATGTTTTTCTTGACGATAATCACTATCTAGCATATGCAAACGTGATAACACTCTAATCACATTACCATCTGTGGCCGGATATGGTTGATGAAATGCAATACTCATAATAGCACCCGCAGTATAAGGTCCAATACCAGGTATTTTTAATATAGCCTTATAATCGTTAGGCAATTCACCATTATGGTGTTCTAGAACATATAAAGCACCTTTATGAAGCATCCTAAAGCGTTTATAGTAACCAATACCACTAACGAGTCTTAAAACATCTGCTATTGGCGCAGAGGCTAAATCTAAAAGTGTTGGAAATGTTTTTAAAAATACATCATAATAAGGTAACATCGTATCAACTTGGGTTTGTTGCAGCATAATTTCAGATACCCATATAAAATATGGATTATCTGTATTTCTAAACGGTAAATCTCTTTTATATTGTTGATACCACTCAAATAGTCGTAAATATGCCATAATCTTAGTCTCCAAAGCCTATTTTACCAAATATAACGTATTTTGATGCTAAAATGTCTTCGAATGAAAGGATGTTATGCATATGAAAGATATTATTTTAAAAAGACGTTCCATAAGGAAATACACTGATTTTAAAATTCCTCAAGAGGAATTAGAAAATATGATTAATGATGCCTTACGTGCTCCATCTAGTCGTAATTTACAACCTGTACGCTTATTTGTCTTTGAATCACAATCAGCAAAAGAAAAACTTAGACCACTGCTTTATGGAAATCAACTTCAACTAGATACTGCTTCTCACTTAATTTTAGTTGCTGCAGATTCAAAAAAACATGAACGTGCACACTTAATTTTTGACCGAGCTTATGAACAAGGTAAAATGTCGCTTGAAGTTAGAAATCGTCATGTAGAAAGTTTTAAAAACTTAAACTATGATACGGTCGATACAAGTTATTTAAACTCGCTTCATTTAGATGCTGGGTTATTTTCTATGAATTTTATGTTAGTCTCAAGAATTTATGGTTATGATACATGTGCAATTGGTGGTTTTAATAAGAAGATTATTAATGAAACATTAAATATTGATACGAGATATGTTCCTGTATTATTAATTTCTGTTGGTAAAGCAGATGATACAGGATATGATTCCTTACGTTTTGATGCTAAAGAAGTAACAAACTATATAGATTAAGTAATAAGCTCATATCGCGTAAGATATGAGCTTATATTTTTTAAATATCGTATGAACTAATGATTTGTGACGGTGTTTTTCTAAGTAGTAAGCCCATCGGTAATAAACCGATGAATAGATTTGAAAGATAAACAAATAATACACCAAAACTTATGATAAAGAAATCTACTTTGAAACTAATAAATGAACTTATAGGTGAAAGTGATACTGCATTTAATAAAATTGCCATTAATATATAACCAATAAGCGATGAGATGGTTGTGATTAGTACGATTTCTACTGAAAATGAACTATAAATTTCGTATTTTCTAACCCCCAATGCACGGTAAACAGATATTTCATAAATACGTGAAATCATACTTGAGCGCATAACAAAGTAAAATGCAAGTAGGCCACCACCAATTAAGAAAATAGTGATCATTGTGTTTGCAGCTATTTGGCTTGCTACTGCAACTTGGTTTGCATTGAATGCTGCTTGACTACTTAATGTTACATCATAACCAAAATCGTCTAATGTAGATTTAAGGGATGTATAATTTGGTGTGTAAACAAATATATCACCGCCTCCTTGTACTATAGTTGATTCATAATTTCTTTTAATAGCAGGTTCACCAGCTAAAGATAGATTATTAAATAAAAATGCTGTTTCATAGTCATAAACATAAATAGATTTATATCGATATCTTGAAATACCTACAACTTCATAATAACGATCTTCTTGATCAAGTGGTCCATTGAATGACAAAATTTCACCGATAAAATCACTTGCTGTCCAAATACCTATATCTTCATAACTTGCATCCATAAAGCTATCGGTTGAATAAATACCTAAACTTATGACAATTTGGTTTGGATTTGTAGGTAGTGTACCATCATATAAATCACCTTGTGTAAGTTGTTCGGCATACTCAGTTTTAATACCGGATGGTAACATCTTAAACTGATCATTACCAAGATTAATACTTAATTGAGCATTTACATGGACACTATTAATGTGAATTCTGTAATCATCACTGGTTGCAGCACTGATTCGGTCTAAAAGTATATTGCCACCACCACTGGTATTAAAAAACGAATCCTTTTCAATTTGAAGGTAACGTTCATCAATAACTAAATTATCACGGTAATCTGTAGATAAAATACTATACATATTAATGGTTGCAAATGCAACAAGCATCCCACTAATTAAAAATATTGCGAGCATTAACTTACCTTTTCGACCAAAATTCATAATTTTTCTAAAGGCAATCCAAAAACTGTTTTTAAATGAAATGGTTAAACGTTTTTGTTTAGGTAATGCTTGATGATCTAAAACAGAATCATCAAATGTAGTCTGTAGCATTTCTTCTCTAGTTTTCTTAGTAAAATGGGCATCTTTAACTTCTATATGAGATTCTTCATTTAATAGTTTAACTTTTTGAATATCACTTTGAATATCTAGATACAGCGTCTTATTCTTAATAATCAGTCTAATTTCTGTTGGTTGTATGTCTTTACTATCTGAATAAAAGGATGCTTTTAGATTATCTGATGAAAGATCTGATAATTTATCAAGGTCTTTTAAATAAATGGTATTTTCATTTTCAAAACCATGTTCGATACTTGAATCATTTTTGACATCACCAACAATTTGACCATCTTTAATTTCAATAATACGGTCACCATAAAAACTCGCCAATTCTTTTTCGTGTGTAACTAAAACAACTAATTTATTAACAGAAATGCTTTTAATGATGTTCATAATTTCTAAAGTATTTTTACTGTCTAAGTTACCTGTTGGTTCATCTGCAATAATTACTTTCGGATTTTTAACAAGTGCACGTGCAATCGCAACTCTTTGTTGCTGTCCACCAGATAATTGTGTACTTCTTTTCTTTCTAAAACGATACATTCCGACTTGTTTTAAAATATAGTTTACACGGGATTCAATCTCATCTTTGTCATTAATACCAATCATTTTTAACACAAAAGCAACATTATCAAAGACACTTAAACTTGGCATTAAATAATAGTTTTGGAATATATAACCAACTTCCTCCGTACGAATCTTATCCCATACATTAGATTTATAATGTTTTATTTCATGGTCAAAGAACTGTATTTCACCTTTTTGAACCTTATCTAGTCCACCTATGACATTTAGTAAGGTTGTCTTACCAGAACCTGATGGTCCAAGTAAAACTACTAATCCTTTTTCAGGAAAAGATAAAGATACATCATTTAATACATGAATGCTATTTTTCTTGCCGCGATTAAAATATTTATCTAAATGTTTTACCTGTATCATAATGTATCCTCTCTACTCTCTGTAAGGTTTTCTATTACAGAAATCTTAAATGTCTTTTTATTAAAGCGTCTTGCTAACCATATGGATAGATAAGTAAATGTTAGGAATAAGACAACATAATCAACAACTAATAAACGTTGTAGAATTAAATACATTGTGTAATTTGAGTAACTTAAGACGTTTATTACAATCATCGATATCATAAAGGAAATAATCATCATATAGATTTGTTCAAATATTACAAGCATGCCTAGTTTAGATTCATTGGTGCCAATCGATCTAAAAATAGCAAAGTCTTTCTTTCTAGAACTCATAACATTTTTCATTACTGAGAATAATATAAAGTATAAGAAGATTGCGAATAAATAAATAATTACATAAAAGAATAATGAAACAATAAAGTTTAATGGTGCAAATAAGCGACTAATTTGATCTTGTTGCTGACTTGGATATATCACACGGTAGGTAGATCGATTAATTGCATTAAATAGTCTTTCTGCAGCTACTTGACTAGATGCTACTAAGCTAGCCGTACGATCGCCATTTAATGTAATATGTTCATGAGGAAAATAAATAATGGAACGACTATTATCATTAAATATACCAGCAATTAGGTATTCGACCTCTTCATAAGATTGATAACGAATATCTATTTCAACTCTTAATACCTCACTTCGTTTGGATTCTTCAACAAATTCATTTAAAGCAAAATCAAACCATCTATGGTCAAATCTATCAATGCTCAAATCGTTATATACAACTTGCCACTGCAAGTCTTGTACATTTGAGTTACTTAATATATTTTCTGGTACAAGATAAATGTTATTGGTAACATCGTAAAGTTGTGCAGTTATAATACCTTCGAAACTTACAAACTCATTGATGGTAATTATATCACCCACATTTGCCTGTAAAGCATTAGAGATAATAACTTCATTTGAAGCCAAACCCGTGAGGCGTCCATCAATTCTAAACTGAGGTTGTTGTAGGATATGAATATTTGAATCAAATTTAACACGACTAGAATCTAACCAAACATTGTAACCTTCTCTATGGGTATATCTAACAGATTCGCTTGCATTTAAATCTAAAGATAATACACCCCTATATAGTTCATGACTACCACCACTGATATTTTCTAGATAAGTAAAATCAGCATTCGTCATGGCTGCACCATCTTTTCTAACAACATTTATCCGGTTATCAGAAAGATTTGCTGTATAAAAATCAAAATAGGTATCTTGAATCCAACCTGGACCACTATCTAGATTAAAAATATCACTACGTGCAGTATTCATAAAGTTACTATAAGTCATTGTAAATACTAAAATAATCATAATTTGTAAAGCAACAAAAAATACTAATAATCTTGGTCTAGATAATAAATTTCTAAGTGCAAATCTTGCAACCGAAAAAATAGACATTGGTTGAATATTTGGTTCAATGACTTCTTTGGTTAAATCAACATTGCTTAATTTTTTATCTTCTACAACCTCACCATCATGCATCTTAATATGACGTGATACAATTGACTTAATTTGATCATAATCATGGGTAACCATGATTATCAATTTATCTTTTGAAAGTTCTTGTAATAAATCAATGATTTGTTTAGAAGATTCAGAATCTAGATTACCGGTTGGCTCATCTGCAACAATAATTGGAGTGTCTTTAGCAAGTGCTCTAGCTATAACGGTACGTTGTTTTTGACCACCAGATAGTTTAGATGCTTTATGATTTTTATGACTAGTTAATCCAACCCTTTCAATTAATTCTAGTGCACGTTTTTTACGTTGTTTTCTTGGATAGTTTTGAACCTCTAATGCTAAAACAACATTCTCATAAACAGTAAACGAATCAATAATGTTGTAACTTTGGAAAATGAAACCAATATATTTTGAACGATAGTTTTCCCAATCTTTGACTAAAAAATGAGAAGTTTCTTCGTTATTAATGTATAACTCTCCGTCTTCATAGGTATCTAAACCCGAGATGACGTTTAATAATGTAGACTTACCACTGCCAGATTCACCCGTAATCGCAACAAACTCATTCAAATGAAAATCAAGTGTCACTTTTTGCATACCAACCGATACACCATCACCTGATTTATAATATTTACTTATATTCTCTAATTTTATAAGTGCCATCATTATTCCCCTATAAATTTTAATATTTCTGATGCATTTTGAACAACATAATTTGGTTTTTCTTTTAAGATATCTTCTAAATCTCTAAATCCCCAACTTACACCGATGACATCAACCTTAGCATTTTTGGCGGTATTTATGTCTACTTCAGAGTCACCAATGAAAAGTGCATCGCCTCTATTTTGATTAAACAATGATAAGACATACAGTAAGGACTGTGGATTCGGTTTTTTTGGAAAGTTTGGACTCTCACCAATTACGACATCAAAGATGTCTTTAAAATAGTACTCAACAACGTGTTCTAAAGCTTTTTGGTGCTTATTAGATATGAGAGCTAAACGGTATTTCCCCTTAACTTTTAATAAGAGATCCATAATACCAGGATAAGGTTTTGTTAATATTTTTGAGTGTTTTTCCAAGTAAGGCAAATAAATAGCTAAGGCATCATCTACTAACTTATTTTGACCATCTAAAATCTTTTTCCAAAGTGCTGTAGCACCATGACCAAGATACTTTCTAACTAGGTTTGTTTCAATAGGCTTCAATTTGAGTTTATTTAATGTATAGTTTACGCTATGTGTTATGTCACCTAAAGTATCGAGTAAGGTGCCATCTAGATCAAATATAAGTGTCTTTATATGTGGCATATGCTACCTACTTTCTTATAGGTATTATAACATGATATGACTGCATTATATTCTATAACGTTATATAGCAAAAAGCTTAACAATATTTTATACTGTTAAGCTTAAGTATTTTTGAATTTATGCTGCAATCAGTTTCTTGGTTTACAAGAATTGCGGACAACTATTTTAGTATCAACGACGATTGGATCCATATCACGCTTTTTATTATCTAGCATGTCGATTAAAGCTAGACCTGCACGCATACCAATTTCTTCATAGTTTTGACGAATTGTTGTTAACTGTGGTGTAGAAATCTCACAAATATCTAAATCATCAAATCCAATGACTGAAACCTCATCAGGTACTTTATGACCCTTATTCGTTAAATACTGTATAACACCCATGGCCATTAAATCAGAAACTGTACAAACAGCTTCAGGTAAACCATATTTTTCATATAAGCGTTTCATTGTTTGATAACCATCATGGAATGAATACGATTCATTTGAATAATCATCTAGATAAATTGGCATTAACCCCTTGGATTCGATAAAATCTAAATACCCACGTAAACGTTCTTTACCAATAAAGTTTGTATAACTACCATTAATAAATGCGATACTACGATGACCTAAACTATACAAATAATTACATGATTGTTGAATGGCATCATATGAGTTTGAGTAAATTGAATTTTTAACATTTTCAAGTGGATCTAAAGACATGACTGCAAGATCACTTGACATCAATTTTTTAACCTCATCGTAAGATTCACTGGTTGATACAACAAGTACTGCATCCACATTTTTAGAATGACTATGCTTTAAATAATCTAATTTGTTTTCAGTATTATTGGATAAAAATAAGATATCATAACCTTTACTTTGAACAAATTTTCTAAACGACTCTAATACAGCACTAAAGAACAAGTTTTTCAAACCATGTTCAACTTCATAAACAACACCAATAGTATTGGCTCTTTTTAAGACTAAACTTTGTGCAGCAGCATTAGGCGTATAGCCCATTTGTTCCGCTACTGTTCTAACCTTTAATTTAGTTTTTTCACTGATTTCTGCATAACCATTTAATGACTTAGAAACGGTAGATACAGAAACACCTGCAGCACGTGCTATTTCACTTATTGTGACCATTATAACATTGCCCCTTTACTTATTATTTAAACTTATCTATCATATTGTAACCCAAAACCATAGCCAAAGCGATATAAATTTGCATCATAATTTGCATCTAACATCGTATGATGTGCTTCATTATAGCTTTTTGGCCACGTAAATGGTAGTTTCCCCTTAAAATTGTAATCTCCATAAAGTACATCTGTAATACCTAAACCTTCTGTACCTGGTAAAAATAACATAACAAATCCATCTAAATCATCGATTACATCTTCAATATTTAATGGTTTACCTGCAAGCATTAAACCAATAACTGGTTTATTAATCGATTTAATAAAATCGATTGTATCTTGATTGGATGCATATGCAGTATCTGATATAAGTGACAATTCTAGAGAGTCACCCATCATTTCTGCATGCGGTTTTTCACTAAATACTGCGATAACAACATCTGCTTTATCAATATCTGATGGGTCTGTATAAATGGTAGCATCTGTTTCTAATTCTAGTGCCTCTTTAATCGTCGTACCAGGAATCGATAGATTATCCCCGCCTTGCCATGAAATAGTCCACCCACCAGATTGAATACCAATATTATCTGATCCAGTACCAATTAACAAGATATTTTGGCCGCGCGTTAGTGGTAAAACATTACCTTCATTTTTAAGAAGTACTAAAGATTCACGTACTGCTTGACGAGCTACTGCAAGTGATGTCTCATTTCTCAAATCAACAGCAACAACTTCTTGTTCGTCAAATAGACCTATTTCATATTTAACTCTTAAAATACGTCTGACTGCATCATTAATTCTATCCATTGAAATTTGTTGTGTGGTTGCCCCTGATATAATAGATTGAATAACTACTTCAAAATTATGCGGTTGCATAAGCATATCAATGCCTGCATTCACAGCTTTATAAACTTTTAAATTGAAACTTGCAGCATCAATCTCATCGATTGCATTATAATCACCAATAACAAATCCATTAAAGCCCATATTATCTTTTAAGATATCTGTAACTAGTTCTTTATTCTCATGCATCTTTACACTATTTAAACTGCTATAGGATACCATGATTGTTTTTGTACCAGCTTCAATAGCCGCTTCATAAAGCGGATAATGAATTGTTTCAAGATCTTCAAGAGAAATGATGGCATTACCACGATCTAGTTTTTGGTCTAACCCTGTACCAAATACAGTATAACCATCACCAATAAAATGTTTAGTGGATCCGGCGATATTATAGCTTTGAATACCTTCAACAAATAGTCCAATTAAATCAATAGCAACCTCTGGATTTTCTCCTAATGTCTCATAAGTTCTACCCCATCTTTTGTCTCGAATCAAACCAATTGAAGGTGAAAAATTCATTGTCATCCCTGATTGTGCAACTTCATATGCTGTTTGTAAGCCGACATTATACATTAAATCTGGATTATTAGCTGCGGCTAGTCCGATATTGTGAGGGAAAATTGTTGCACCATGTACATTATTGTGTCCATGCACTGCATCTATACCATATATAATTGGTATTCTTGATGAACTTTCAAGTGATGCATTAACCATGTTATCATACATAATACGCCAATTATTGATATTATTCATTGCTGGTGTGTTGCCCCCACCATTGAGTACAGAACCTAAATTTAGACTGCGTGCTAAAGCTGGTGTGACACCTGATACACCGCCATTATTTGAGCGTTCACCCTGAACCATTTGACCTGCCTTTTCTGCTAAGGTCAAATTTTCAATCCACCAATCTAATTTTTCTTCAAGTGGTAAATTAGCATCTGGATAATATGCTTCTGGTTCTGGTTCTTGGTTGTTATCTCTACTTGGTGTACATGCAATCATCATGAATACTGTTAATACTGTTACAAAATATATAAATAGTTTCTTTATCATTTGTCTAAATACACCTCAATCTTATTAAATATTTGATTTCTAACTTGATGAGCTAAATGGCCAGAAATCTTATAATCTTCAACAGTAACTTGTTGATCTTTTGAACTTAATATATATTTTACGACTTTTAAATCAAATGTATCTATTGCTTTAGGATTGTGAATAACGATATCTATTGTTGAAAGGAAACGCAAGCAAACTGTATGATTTTTAAAGAAAGATGCTGGTAGTTTTGGTTCAACTTTAAATGATAATTCATCACCATCATAAGTAAATGGTGATTTACCTAGGAACATTAAATACATTAATGTAATGGCTTCGGATGTTGTACCTGTAAGTCGTGCAACGAAACCACGTCCATGGTTATGAGGATTTGGATTATTTGAAGTAGCAATGAAACTTACGTTTTCTAGTGTACTACGACCATATGTAAGTGGATTCATAAAAGGTGGCATACTGGTGTAGATATCTTTATAAAAATCTGATAACAAATTACTTTTAAACATACCAATGAGATATTTATAACTCATATGAACAAAGGATGATTCACGTTCTAACCAACCTTTAGTAAAAGCTCTTGCACGTCCGATTTCTAAGGTTTCATCTTCTAATGAAGCACTTGTTTTATAAACACCAAGCTTTTCATCATAAATGCCTGAGGCTTTCACTTTTTTATGAATTGTCTCAACTTCATTAGGATATAACATTGATTTTAAGTAGTGTGCAGGCGCCTCTAAATAATAAGGTAAGGCTCTAACTTGCCAGGTATTTACATGAATACTTGGTAAATTCAAGTGTGGGTGCATTTGACCATTTTTAACAAAGTCAGTTGCGGTATAACTTAAATATGTTGGAATTAATCCGTTGCCTAAATCAATTGCTTTTTGAATACCTTGATCTACATATGCATTAAAATGTGAGAACCCATCTTGTAATGACTCAATAGAGACTTTGGCCATATGATCATTAAAATATAGTCTAGTATCTTTATCAAATGCTTCTCTTATGTCTTGAATACGATCAAAACCATTATCAATATCTTTGTTTAACGCATGGAATAAATTTATAATTTGAATAGGCATATCAAGTGTTTTATGTTTGAACTTATTTGTCCATTTGGTTAAATAATTAAGTAATTTTCTTAAATTAATTGTTTCAGTTAACCCTGACCCGAAAATTGCTGGTAACCCATTCATTGCATCATTCCAGCCTGGTTTCTCACTATCCATCATAACCCCCATGCCAAATGGGTCTAAGCTAGAAAGCTTAATTAATGCTAGATGTAATAGTTTTGTAAAAATACTTACCTCTAGTATTTGGTGGTTTGACATTTTATGGAAGTTAGAACCTTGTTGTAAATTCAGTGTATGTTGTTTTTCATGATCATGATAGACAGGACCAAGTTGTCTAGGTTGCCCTTGATGGTTTAATACATAACGTATAGCTCTTGGATATACGGACATATTCGATTGATAGAAACGGACTTTCTCATCAAATAATAATGCTTCTAATTTATCTGGAAAGATATTTAAGTATGCTTCAATTAAATCTAAATTATAAATCCAATGATCTGACCAATAACCAGTTCCAAAATGGCTTTCTGTCGATTGTTTAGAGTAATATAAAACACTTTCTAATAGCTCATTTGGGTGAGCTATATTCAACTTATTTTGATAGATAAAAATCAAAAAAGAACCTGGAGTAAATGGTTTATCTAAAAATTTAGTTAAGTGTTCAATAGTATATGCATCTAGTGATTTTAAGATGTCTAAATGAGTTTTATCAAAATAAAATCTTGAGCCCATAATCGTAAGTGGGTTATGACCATCAGATTGTATCAATTCAATAAATTGCTTAAGATTAAATAAACCTGCTTCCTTTTCAAAATATACATCATTACGTCTATTTTGATTTACATCACGATAACTACCATTACCATGTGAATAAAAGGATGGTTCCACATAGAAATTGTTATATTCACGTTCCATGTCACCATGAATACGTGAGAATGTATGATAGACATGTTTACCATCTTTAGCATCAAATGTGTATGGATAACCACCACGTAATAGATTATCTAAAAAAGCTTGTTTCATATATGCATCAAATACTGGATTTGATGTCTCTACTTGAACTGGACTGGTTAGTGTTTCAATAAAGTCTACTGCAGCTTTTTCAAGTTGATTAAAATAATCAAATGTAAATTCTTTTGATAATGTGTTTAAACTTTCTAAATCATGGAAACTGCCAAGTAATGTATAGAAAGTATATGTTTCACCTTTTTTTAATACGACTTGATCGGTTGTAAATGCTGAAAGCATTTGATTTACAGCGTATTGTGTTTGTTGATTAAACGCTTTATAATCTAGGTTATCAAACACTTGAGGATGTCTTAAGTCTGTTTGTTGACCAAATACAGTTGTAGGATCATAGATAGGCTTCAAGCGTTTATTTGACTGATTAATTGAAACATAAAAGTTACCTTGTTCAACACTAGATATTTCTTCAGTATCTTCTGTTGTTGATCTATTTTTCATAAATGGCATATCATTTTCTTGATTAAAGACGTCAAACCAAGCAACCGCCAAGTTTGCCATGTTCTTTTGTACAAATAACGAGGTACCGTAGGGCCAAAAAGTTGCTAAACCATCTACAAAACTAAACTCAACAGCATCTAGTGCTTTAAATGTTACTTTACGTACCAAGCCTGGATACGGTTTTTCAGTAACATTAAAATAGTCAACTTGAATGTTGACCTTATCAATGGAGTCTTCAATACCAACACTATTCTTTTTAATTTTTAAAATTGTATCTTTAGAAGTTGTAAATGGCTCTTTAACGCTACCATCTACTTTTATAAATGTTCTAAAACCATTTGTTGCAGTATATCTATAACTTAAGTTAGCTGGTGTAAAATCTAGTATGGCATGATCTTTGTTTTCTATACCAAAGGAGGCAATTAATTGCCCCCTATTGACATAGTAAGTCCACATTGGCACACCAGTTTTGCCAGCAACACCTGGTAAAAATGATGCAAAAGGTTTTAAGTTTTGATAATCTTTAAAAATAAATGCTTTGGATGCTTCATCATAATATTTCATAATTAACCTACATTTCTAATTAGATTTTGTATCGTTGGTGACTGGTAGACACGTACATAGTCTACTTCCATTTTTGCATACTCTAATGTCGGATCAATGCCTTGAGCAGCACCCCAATCACCACCTATAGCAATATTCAGTAATAAATGGAATTCTTGATCAAACGGCCAATGTCTATTTCTTGGTTCTGTTACCAAACTAAATGGATTATATGTATAATATACTTCATCATCTATTAAGAATCTAATTTGGTCAGGTAACCACTCAACAGCATATACGTGAAATTCTGTAGTTGCAGTTGGTATTGTTTTTGAACCGCCTTTTTGGGTACGTATACTATGGTTATATGCTTCTGTATGGATACTACCGTGAATACGGTTTAAATCATACCCTACATGTTCCATAATATCAATTTCACCGCTATTTGGCCATTGTCCATAGCGCCAATTTGTTGGTAGCATCCAAATAGCTGGCCATGTACCACGACCAGTTGGTACCATTGCACGCACTTCAATGCGACCCCACTTCCAGTCACCTTTATTTCTAGTAACTAAACGCGCAGAAGTCCATGTATTGGTTCTGTTTTCTGTAGAAGGATAATCAGTTTTAAATGCCTCAATAATTAATTTGCCATCACTTACATGTGCATTATCTGAATCAGTGTAATATTGGAGTTCATTATTTCCCCAACCATGTCCACCCACATCATAACCCCACTTTGTATCATCAGGTAAGCCTTCATAATCAAACTCATCTGACCAAACAAGCTCATAGTCATTAATTGCATCTAAATCATATTCATAACCATAGATTTTAGATGAATTTACTGGTTCTTCAATTACAATTGGTGGATCTTTTTCTTCTTCGCATGCTATCAATACTAATGCAAATAGCATCATAAATGTTATAATCACTAATTTTTTCATATTATTGTCCTGTCATTCCGGTATTTTCAATACCTTCTATAAATTGTCTTTGGGCTGCTAAGTAGATAATCAATAGTGGTAAAACTGCTAAGAATGTTGCAGCTGATTTGAAGCCCTCGTTAATTAAGCCCATACCAACATCGCCTGGTGCACTGCCAACAGCACTACCAAATTGAGAGTCAAATAGACTTAAACGCATTACAACCAGTGGATTACCGGATGCATAATATATTGTTGCTGAGTAAATATCGTTCCAATTCCATATAAATGAGAATAGGAATACTATTAAGATAATTGGGAATACTAACTTCACATAAATGAACCAAAATACTTGAATTGAACTGGCACCATCAATTCGTGCTGCTTCATCCAATGAAATTGGAATCATTTTAAAGAAGTTATAAAATATTAAGATTAAAATTGCTGAATTTATACCTTGTCCAAACACTGCAAAGATTATTTGCGGCATCAAACTTGAGAATAATGTTCGATCAAAGAATCCGCTTAAAAAATTATTTGCAAATAAGAAATCATAAAGTGGAATCCAAAAAGCTTCTTGAATTTGACTGATCATCATAATACGTGGTACTGTAACCATCGGAAGCGGAATAATAAAGGATAAAAGCAACATTACAAAGAATATATTTTTAAACTTGAAGTTATATCTTGCAAATGCATATCCAGTAAATGCAGAAATCGTTGTTTGAATAAGTGCCAAAATACCCATGTTATACATACTATTTGCTAAGTTACCAGGATTTGTAAACGTACCAATGATACGATCCCATGGATTTAATCCTGCTGCTGTCCAACTTGGAGGTAATAACCCCAATACATGGTTTGATATGACAAAGTTGTTAAACGTTGCTGCTTTTGGTAACCATGATACTTCAGGATCTAGAATATCCGTGCGTGACATGAAAGATAATGTCATCATACGAATGATTGGGAATAAGAATACATAACTCACACCAATAAGTAGTATATATACAATTAACTTACCAATAATACCTCGTGCGGCTGAGTGACCAAACAAATGTTTTTTTAACCAATCACTTTTTATAAAATCACCGATACTTTTAAAGAAATTGAGCACAGCATTATATGCATGATGTAGTTTTTTAGT
>CAZRKJ010000020.1:0-17107 GCA_964600775.1 uncultured Acholeplasma sp. | reverse complement strand
TGTTGATTAATAAATCATCATAGATTTGCATGTATGACTTAATGTTTGATCTTAAATATGCTGCAGTAAAGTTAAAGATGTTATCCTCTAGGTTTCTTGTAACCAACATCTCAACATCATCTAAATAAATAACTTTATGCTCATAAGCATACATCTTTATTTTGTTAATTTCTTGATGAATACTAAACTAGTCAGTTTGTGTGCGCTGAATGATTAGCTCAATGCTTATATCTTCGATTTGATAGCCATCTTGGTTAAATTGTGTTTGAATAAACGCTTTAAGTGCATCACCAGAAAGTGATTCGATTGTTTCTATGTAGGTATACTTTTCTAAGTATTTGCCTAAGTTATGATCTTTTGGTATTTCAGGTATGGTCAAAATGAGGACAATATCATCGCTTGGGTGTTCTAAATATTTATAGAACACTTGTAAGACTTGATCATCGTACCTAGTTAGGCTTTCAATATTTTCTATAACAACCATCTTTAAATCACTAAAAAATGAAACGGTTTGTAGTTCTTGATTAATATATTCAATTTCTGTGTCTAATGCATCTAATTTAACGATATTAAACTGGTCGAGTTTAAATGTTTGTTGATATGTTTTGATTTGTTCATTTATTAAAAAAGCTGACTGACCAACTAATAAGTATGTGGATTCCATAGATTACCTCGCTTCATTAATATTATACATTTTTAAATGTATTTTTGAAACGCCTAAGCTATCTTTTAAGGCGGAAAGTTCTTCATCTGACTATCTTTGATAACTAAACTACCAGATATACTGGTTAGATGTAAATATACACCAAAATCCTTATACCTTTGTAAGACGATATCATTCGGTAGGTTATAAATATTTCTTTGTGCAACACTTACAACCACGATACTTGGTCGAACTATTAAAATAAAATGACTGCCACTAGATGTTGTTGATCCATGATGTGGTACTTTTAATACATCACTTCGAAGTTTGTTACCGTATTTTTCAACATAGATTGCTTCTGCACTTAATCCAATATCACCTGTAAATAAATACTTATAGTTATTTACATCAATTTGAAAAACAACAGAGTTTTCATTTGAATCATTTAAATCAACAAGAGGTCCTAGGATTTCTAGTCCAATATGCTCATCTTTAAATAGATTAGTTCCACCAACTTCAATTATGTTGTTTGATTTCAGATTATATGTTCCAAAGCGACTAATAATGATGTGTTGAACGTTGAACGTATGCACTAATGCCTCTGCCTCTTTGACATGATCGTTATCTGGATGGGTTAAGATTAAGTAATCAATTGTATAAACATGCATATACTTTAAATAACTTGTTACTGACTGAAATGCATCTACAACAATGACATGATTATTTTTAAATATAACCGCACTATCTCCTTGCCCAACATCAAGAAACATCACTTGATCTTGAACCGGTTTGAAGGTATATAAAAATAGTGTAAACATCAACAAAATATATATCGATAAACGCTTTATAAAAGCCTTTTTACTATTTGATGATATTAAGAATATTACTATCAAAATATATATTATCCACATTATACCTTCGATATTTGGCATATAAATTTTTATAACATATCGATTCAAAAATGACTCAATGTTTTGAATAATATTCGTCAATAGAGGCAACAATTTTATGTCATAAAAAATACTGGATGTCACAATTACTGGTATAAATACATATCGTAGTACACTTGCAAATATAGGTATTACAAGTAGTGCTAGTATGTTAATTTCCTTATACCAGGTAAGCAAGAATGGTGCAATCAATATAGGGATGATAATGAAATTATATCCCTTGGTATGTTGCGTTTTTAATTGCATAAAAAAATAAAGAATATAAACAACAATGAAGGCATAGTTGTATATGACATAAGGTTTTAAAAGAATTATTAAGATGCAAGTTAAACAATCAATATTAAATGCATCTATGGATAGCATAAACCTGCTATTTAAAAAGGAAATTAAGTATTTAATACACATACGTAGGATAAGTACTGAGTATCCGACAAAATAAAGTAAACCCATTATAATACTGATAACTAGATATTTATGCACATCTTTTACATCAAAATAATACAAAAACTTCATAAAATATATAATCATGAAGGTTAGATGCAGTGATGAGAGTTTAAATAAATGGCTCATCCAATTAGAATCTATGAATGTTTCATCTTTAAAAAGTTTAATGATTGGGTTTTTGGATTTATGGACAAAATCAAAGTTTAGATCACTATTTATAAGTGACACAGTACCTCTAAATATCCCTTTAATATCTTTACCTAAATAATAGTTATAACTACTAAAACCACCGGGTATTGTAGCTTTCCTATAGACTTCGATATCTCCTTTTATGGATAGTGTATTCCCAACATTGTAGACAATATTTGAACTATAATGATATTTGTTTTGTCCATTATAAATTGTATATTTATAGTAACTATCCATTTCATCTACTTCTATAATAATTACAGATCCATTCATGGCTTGTGCTTTTGGCTCAAAAGATACAAAGAGTAGTACATATATAACAATTAATAAACTGGCAAAGTACCAGTTTATTAATTTTCTGGCTTTATATGCATAAATTAAAAGCAAAACACTGACCAAAGGCAAATGCAAACTTAAAATAACCAATAGCAGTAACAACGTATATAAATAAGTATGTCTAAATATAAAAGTATGGTTTAATTTTTTCAAATGTTGCAGCCCCTATACCTTTGACATTTAAAAGTTCCTCAATCGATTTAAACGGACCATGCTGCTTTCTATAAAGTAATATTTCTAGTGCTCTATTCTCAGTTATATTAGGTATTTGAATGAAGTCACTATAAGTTGCATCATTAATATTTATACGCTGAATAATCGTTTCTACTTGAACACTTTTACTTGGGATATGGTAAATAGAAGCTTCTACTACTTGACCAAGTAAAAGATTAGAAATATCTGCATTGACTTTAAGTCCACCTGCCATATGGATAACATATGCCAGTGTAATTCCTTGTTCTACTTTATATATACCAGGTCTTTCAACTGCACCTGTAATTTGAACATCCAACATCACAGATTCATTTTCATAATAAGGTAGTTCAACATCTTTAGGTATGATGAATATCGTACCTATTATTAAAGCAATAACTAAACCAATTAAAATTTGTTTTCGCATATAAAAAATCCTCCTTCATCTATATAGTATAGATTTTTGAGGATATAACTTTTATTTTGTACAAACCAAATATATTTTTCTATCATCAAATCCATGAAATGTTTCAATGGAAAATCCAATAGTTTTTAATACATCCATATAGTAATCCAAAGGATAAACATATTGACGTACGACAAACTTTGATGCTTGTTTTGCTTTATTCACTGTAATTTGGTGCTTAAGTAAATGATCTATGGTAGACATTTCCCAATGATATGTTAAACCTTCAATGCTTCCAGTTTCACTGTAATGTTGTGGTGCCTTATATAAATCAATAATTAGCCTACCACCATCATATAAAGCATTATATAGATTGTTCGCTAAATTTTTAATACCTTTAAAATAATGAAAGACATCAAGTAATGCAATTATTTGATGAAATTTTTGTTTAAGTGGATATTTCAAGTCATGTAAAAACAATTGCTTACTATATCCATATGTGCTTATTTTTTTATGTGCACGTTCAAGCATTGTTTCATCACGGTCAATACCAATAACGCTATAGCCTTTATCTAGTAAATGGGCAAGTATATAGCCACTACCACAACCAGCATCCAAAATGACCTCATCTTGTTTTAAATAAGGTAGGATTGGATTTATCAGTGCTTCATAATCTACATCTGCTTGAAATAGGTCGTAAAATTCAGAAAATTCCATGATTACTTATTTTTCTTTAACTCCATAAAGCGTTTATCAAACCCATAAAACTCACGTTCTTTTTCACCAAATAAATGTACAACAACATCACCTAAATCGATTAATAACCAACCGGTTTGTCCTTTGCCTTCAAAATGTTTAATGTTTTCTTTAAGTTCTTTATTAAAATAACCCATCGCACTTGAGGATGCACGGTCATTTACAGTACATACAACAAAATAGTCATAGAATGGACTTTTTTCTAAAAACTCATATACAACGATATCTTGTGCATTAACTTTTTCTAATAGTTCAATTGTTTTTTCTAGTAATTGCAAATCTATACTCCTATACTTTCTATAATTTCTTGTAGTTTTTTAGTCTGCTTATTTTTCTTATCTTGATCTTTTTTAATTCTATCTTTTAAATACATAATAATTGTTTGATCTAAACTCTTTAATGACATCCTACGTAGATCATGGACCAGAGGAAAATCTCTAGATGGTTCAGTTTTATCAGCCACTAAAATGATTTTATCAAGGGTTGACATCTGTGTATGTCCATAAACATGATGACGGATTGCATTTAATATTTCTTCATCTGTTACTTGATATTTATTTTTTAATGTCACAGCTGCACTTAATGCATGATATATTACCGGTTCAGTTTCAAACTTAGTAATATCCTCACGACTTAAAACTTTCGTTTGATCAGATATTGTTTCATATTTTGTATAGTCATGAAAGAGTGCTGCTAAGTATGCTTTATCAGAATCTACACCATATCTAAGTGATAAACTAACTGCAGTTTTTATAACCCCTAAAGTGTGTGTAAAACGCTTTGGATGGTCTTTAAACTTTTCCTTGACATCATTAAATATTTTCTCTATCATTTGAAGAAGCTCTCTGCTAAAGTAATGTGCAATTTAGGGTGTGTAGATATTTGGATAGTTGCTGGTCCTAAAATGTGTAGGATACCAAAATCAGCAAGTGTAAACTGATATTTTTTTGGCTCTAATAATTTATAGTCCCTAGAAACATATTGATCAAATTTAAGTTTAAACAAGTTATCTGTTTCTAATATCTTTTCTACATGGTCACTATTTGTTACATGGTGTTTAACCATATCTGCTACATAAAGTGCAGATTTGGTATCACCTTTAATAACTGTAACATTCACCAAACCACCAATCATTAAGGTTTGGCCAACCTTTAATGTACCATTTCTTGGGTTAAATTGCTTTTGAGGTAAAAGTGTTTTATACGCTTTATATTCAAAGAATTCATGTAAATACCCACTTTGATAAAGCCCTGGTGTATCATATATATTTAATCCATCAAAAACACCATGTAGCATTGATTGTGTCAGAGCTGCTTTAGGTAGGTTGATTGCTTCTTTATTACCAGTTAATGCTTTAAATATCGTTGTTTTACCACTATTTTGAAGCCCTATTAAATAAATATTAGGTAACTTATATGATTTTAAATAAACTTTTAATTGATCAATATCAAATGGATTTAATGCACTCATTAAAACAATATCTGAATAACTGACTCTGTTTTCTCTAAAATTCTTTTGAACTTTACCAAGTAAATAGTTTTTTGATGTTGCATCTGGCAACAAATCGATTTGATTAATCAGATAAACAACTTTGTAGTGATCGCCTAAACGTTTAACCTCAGAATTTAACATACTATCTAAATATAAAAGGGATGCGACAACCACAATTAATGCATCTTTACCAAAATTAGGTAATTGATCTGGATGCGTGTGTCCTTCTGCTTTCCCATAATGCATCAGTTGATAACAACTTTTACAAAAAATCTGCTCATTATTTAAAACATATCCCGGAAGATTTGGATCTTCGTGCTGAAGTTTAACACCACAGCCCATACAATTAGTAGTGTTTAATGGCATAGACATTCAATCCTTTCGAAAACGCATCTGGATATTTTCTTTCAATCTTTTTTAAGAAATAACGTTCTAATTTACGATTTATTCTCGTTGGCAATTTATCAGTTTTTCTTTGAACTGGATCAACTAAAATTGAAAATAACCCTAGACGATTTGCACCATGAATATCAGTTAATAGTTGATCACCAATCATGGCTGTTTCACTCACACTTGAACCTACCATTTTAAGTGCTTTTTTAAAACCAAATTTAAGCGGCTTACGTGCAAATGCAACATATTTAAACTGATGCTCAACAGCATAACTTACACGCTTATGATACGAGTTTGAAATGATGAGTACTTTAAACGCCTTTTCAAGTTCATTTAAAAATTTGATTGACTCCGTAGTAAGTTTTGTTTGATGATAGTCAATAATGGTATTATCTAAGTCAAAAAGCAGAGTCGTAATGCCCTGCTTTTTAAGCATTGGATAATCAATTGTTAAGATGGATTCCTCATATAAATTAGGAATTAAATTTTTTGCTTTAATCATTAACTAATAGCTTTAATCTCTACAGTAGATTGTTTATTGGTTGCTGATTTAATTTGTACTAAATCTCCAACTTCTTTACCTTTAATTGAACGACCTAGTGGGGATTCAATAGAAATCTTATTTTGTTTTGGATCAGCTTCAATAGTACCAACAACTTGATACTCAACTGTCTTTTCTTTTTCTACAAAATATAGAGAAACTTTTTTCCCAATGTTTACAGTAGAAGAGTCATCGTTTGTTTTAATGATTTTAACATTTTTTAAAATAAGTTCAATTTCAGCAATACGTGCTTCAATACGTGCTTGCTCATTACGTGCAGCATCATAATCTGCGTTTTCTGATAAGTCACCTTGCTCGCGTGCTTCTTTTAAAGCTTCTAAGTTCTCAACACGTTTAACATCTTTTAAGATGGTTAATTCTTCTTTTAGTTGTTCTAAACCTGATTGTGTAAGTTCATATACTTTTTTACTTGCCATTTAATATGTATCTCCTTAATTTCTTTTTATATTATATCATAGATTTAATATCTAAAATGTAATAACATATTTTCTTAATGCCTTTTGAACACTTTTGTGCATTGGCATAATTTCATCTAATAATTTATAAAATGCCTTCGAATGATTTGCCACTTTTAAATGACAATACTCATGCAGTAGCACATAATATAAATAAACTGGGTCTAATTTTGCTAGAAATGCATTAATCGTAATCTCTTTTTTGACTACTTGACATGATCCGAATTTCGACTTTAATAGTTTAACTTTAGTCGGCTTAAAATCTAAATTCAGTTTCATTAAATCTTTGGATAACTTTTCTTTAAAACTATCGATTTGTTTAATAGTCTCATCAATTAGTACTTGTTGATAGTTTTTAGTTGTATGCATTTTTTCTTTAAAATAAGCTTCTGGTGATAAGACTTCACCCCAAAGTTGAAATTCACTTGTAGTTTGTCGTTTATTTACCTTTTGATAACTCACTAGTTTATCAAAATGCATATCCAATATATTTAACACTTGCTTGGCTGTCATATTTTGGTTTGCAGATATTAAGATATAATCGGATTGTCTTCTAAAATAAACATGTTTGATTGGCTTAAAAACAATCTTGTATGAAACTTTTTTATTTTGTTTTTCATATATACCTATCATTTAATCTTTTTGGACACTGATAGTCCATCTCCAATATCTAAAAATATAGTTTCAAATTGTTCATGTTCATTTAAGAAATGCTTAAACTTCTCAAGTTTTTTAATCAAACTTTTGGTACGTCGATTTGGTGTGGTATCTACAGTTAAATTATGAAAATTAATATTGTCACAAATCACTGTACCACCTAATTCTAATAAGGGGACATACTTGTTAAAAAGGTTTTCGTATTGTGATTTTGCAGCATCTATGAATATTAAATCATATCTTCTTTCTAAGGTATTAAATGACAGTGCATCTACTGGATAAAGGGTTACATTGGCCTTTAATAAATCAATCCAATAACTTGCTACACTTATACGTTTAATATCACGCTCTAGTGTATCCACATGGGTTACATCACTTGATAAAGAAACTGCACTATAACCATAGGCAGTTCCAATTTCTAAGACTGATTTAATATGATTGGTATTGATATAGTCTTGAATAAATTTTAATGCATCATCTTGGATGATTGGAATGTTATCCCTTAATGCATGGTGTTTTAAATCATCAATCGTCTTGTGCTTCATCATCTAAATCTTTTTCATATTGGTTAAACACATTTTCAACTAAGTCCCATTCTGCTTCTGTTTCAATATCTGATAATGTGCCAATACCATCTGAATTTGATGATTCGAAACGTGCTGCAGATACTTCTTTTGTTTCATCAAATTCGAATACGACATAGTTAACGCCGGCTTCTTCAAATGTAAATAAAATGGTTGCTTTTTCTTCTTTATCACCTGTTAGGATGATTAATTCATTATCTTTTTTCATAATTAATTCCCCCTGGAATCTAAATAATTTTGTAAGATCACTTGTGCTGCGACCTCGTCTTTTAATTGTCTTTGCTTATCATATTTTTTATTTGATAATGAAAGTATTTTTAAAGCTGATTTTGTAGATAGTCTCTCATCCCACAGTACAACTTTAATATCTATTTTGGATTCAATTAATGCCTTAAAATCAATTGAACTTTGTCCTTTAATACCTAAATCATTATTCATGTGTTTAGGTAACCCTAAAACAATACAATCAATTTTATATTTTTGGATTAAAGGTATTAACTGATTTACAGCATCCTCATATTCTTCTGATTTAAACCTGATTGTTGTTAGGTTACTTGCAATAATGCCTGATTCAGATAAAGCGATACCCAGTGTTTTTTCACCAAGGTCAAGTCCTAAATATTTCAAATGATGTCATTACCTTTCAAGTATTTCATTAATGCTTCCACATCTTGTGTGCCACCTTGTGCAAAATCAGGTTTACCGCCACCTTTACCAGAAGTTTCCTGATTCAAGGTATTTACGATATTTCTTGCTTGATTTGTAGCTGATTTAACAAGATAACTAACCTTTTGACTCATAACATTTATAAGCACAACTGTTTCTACCTTCATTTTATCATATAACGTATCAATTAATGGCTTTAATGAAGACTGTTGTAAATCTTGTGTAACGATATAAGTTATTGGTTTAAGATTTTTAGGAATATATTGATCAGCATTTTGTAACACTGAATTTATTTGTGCTTCCTCAACCATCTTTTCAACTGTTTTAGATTCACTAGAAACATATTGGTTATACCATCTAACATTCATAATATCTTGGTAACTTCCTATAAATGGTTCAAGTGCACCTACATGATAATTTGGATTTAAAGCCTGTATCTTTTGATGGTGTTGTTCAATCATTTCTAAAATATTTGATGTAATATGTGTTACTTGAGGCAATACATTACCTGTGATTGCTTCAAAACGATAAATACCAGAACCAATGGATTCAACCGATGTAATCATAAAGTTTTCAATTACTTTTGTGTTGTTTACATGTGTACCCCCACAAAACTCCATACTCCAACCGTTAATATCAACCACACGTACAATATCACCATACTTTTCACCAAATTGCATTTGAGCACCTAACTTTTTAGCCTCATCAATTGGTAGTACATGTGTTATAACATCCAATTTTTGATTGATTTTTTCTTTAACAATTGCTTCTATTTTTAAGATTTCACGATCCTTAATTGGTTCATAATGATTAATATCAAATGTAAGTTTCATATCACCATTAAATGAACCTTGTTGTTTAACGTGATTACCTAATATATCTTTGATCGCTTGATGCATTAAATGGGTTGCTGTATGGTTTTTAATTGTACGTAGACGTTTGTCTTGATTAACAATTGCTAATACTTCATCACCTTCAGTAAAGGAATCAGTTTCAATAATATGTAAATGTTGACCTTGAGGTAATTTAATTATATCTTTGACAACTAAGCCATTAATTGACCCTGAATCAGATATTTGACCACCACTATTTGCATAAAATGGTGTTTGGTCTAAGACAATACCTTGTTCAAAAACTTTAATGACTTTACTTTCAGTTTGCAGTAAATCATAGCCTACAAAAGTACTTGGTAAGTCAAAACTTAAAAATGCTTCATCTTGACCTTTCATAGAGTGTGTAACTTTTCTAGCATCTCTACTACGAGATTTTTGAAGTTCTAATGCTTCATTAAACCCTTCAATATCAACCTTGATACCATGTTCTTCAGCATACTCTAATGTCAGTTCTATAGGAAATCCATACGTATCATATAGTTTAAATGTATCAAATCCACTTAATTTACCTTCATTAATCGATGCAAGTAAATGCTTTTCACCATCTAATATGGTTGAAAAGAACTTTTCTTCTTCTTTTAATATGACTTTCTTAACAATAGCTGATGTTTCTACTAAATTTGTATAAAATGATGACATCATTTCTACAACTGAATCTACAAGTAAATATAAAAATGGTTGATTAAACCCTATCGATTTACCGTATTTAACTGCACGTCGTAAAATACGACGTAAAACATAGCCACGACCTTCATTAGAAAGGTTTGCACCATCTGAGATTGCAAATACTAATGTCTTAATATGATCAGAAATGACTTTAAAAGCCATCTTGCTATCATATGCAACACCACTTAATTGTTCTAACTTTTGAATAACCGGGTAATGAAGATCTGTTTCAAAGTTTGTATCTGTGCCTTGTAACACACATGCAAAACGCTCTAAACCTGCACCAGTATCAATGTTTTTGTTAGGTAGCTCTTTATATTCACTGCGTTTTAATTTAGGATCCGCATTAAATTGTGAAAAAACAATGTTCCAAATTTCAATGAAACGCTCATTTTCAATATCATCACGAATAAGTTCAGGACCACGTACATCATACTTTGGACCACGGTCAAAAAATATTTCTGTATCTGGACCAGATGGACCAGCACCAATTTCCCAAAAATTACCTTCTACTGGAATTAGATGCGATTCTGGTATCCCTAAACGTAACCATTCATTTTTAGCATCTAAATCGGTTGGATAATATGTCATATAGAGTTTTTCAATTGGCATATTAAAATATTTTGGATTTGTTAGCAATTCAAATCCGAATGCGATTGCTTCTTTTTTAAAGTAATCGCCAATACTAAAATTACCCATCATTTCAAAAAAAGTATGATGTCTTGCTGTTTTACCAACATTATCAATATCATTGGTACGAATGCTTTTTTGAATGTTTGTAATTCGCTTGGATTTTGGTGTAACTGTACCATCAAAATACTTCTTTAATGGTGCAACCCCTGCATTAATCCATAATAATGTTGGATCATCCACTGGTATTAATGATGCAGATGGTTCAACTGCGTGCCCTTTTTCTTTAAAAAAGTTCAACCAGGTTTGTCTAATTTCTTGACTTGTCATATAATGCATAATGTTTTCTTCCTTTCAACATAAATAAAGTCCTTAAAAGATATCAATCTTCTAAGGACGAAATAATCGCGGTACCACCTTAGTTCACATAAAATTTATGTGCACCTTAATTTGTCTTCCGTTAAAGCCGGAAATACTTTGCTCCTAAGATAGCCTTCATCAAGTCTACATATCACCTTTCACCAATCAGTGATTCTCTTCTTTATATAGTACTTAATTACTCGTCTTAATCAACGCATTTATATTTTATCAAATTTATTATACTTTTACTATATTAAACTGTATCATTTTCTTTATCAGTTTCTGTTTCTTCAGGTAAAGTGATTGTAATCTTAACAGTATCAATACGTTTGCCATCCATTTTTACGATTTCAAACAGATATGGTTTGATTTCATATACACGACCTTCAACTGGCAATGTACCTAATTTTTCTACAATCCAACCATATACAGTTAATACATTTGGTTGTTCTTTTTAGCCAATAATTTCTAAGAAATCTTCGATACTACTATTATCTACAACTAAATATTCATTAGGACTAACTTGTTTAACAGCTTGAACAATATCATCATGTTCATCCCAAATATCGCCTACAAGTTCTTCTAAAATATCTTCTAAAGTTAAAATCCCTGCTGTACCACTATAATCATCTAATACTACAGCCATATGTGATTTAGATTGTTGTAACTCCACTAACAAGTCTTTAACTTTTTTTGTTTTAGTGACAAATAATACATTTTTGATAATTTCATTAATTGGTAAGTTTTCTTTATACACCATAAAGAAATCTTTATAATTGATCACGCCAATAATATGGTCAATATTCTCTTCATATACAGGTAAACGGGAATATCCAGACTCTTTAAATATGTCAAATATTTCTTCGTTTGATTTATCCTTAGAAACAGCTACAATATCAATTCTTGGTGTATAAATATCTACTGATTCTAAATCTGAGAATTCTATAGCACTACGAATAAGGGAGCCACTTGACTCATCTAATCCACCAGATTCTTGTACTTCATCTACTATCATAATAAGTTCATTTTCACTTAAATGTGATTTATTATTTGGTTTAAATATTAATGACAAAAACTTTTTCCAGTATTTAAAAAAGAAATTTAAAGGTAGTAAAAGATATATCAAACTTTGAATAATTGGGGCTGCAACCATAGAAAACTTTTCCGGATACTCTTTAGCAATCGATTTTGGAGTAACTTCAGAGAATATAAGTACTATTACAGTAAAGACAATCGTTGACATGGTTGCACCTAAATCAGTACCAAGAGCATTAACAAATAATATAGTTGTCAACGATGCACCTAAAATATTTGCTATATTGTTACCAATTAAAATTGTAGATAAAAACACATCATAATTATCATTTAGTTTAATAACTAATTTTGCAGTTTTATTACCATTTTCTGCTAATGACTTCATACGAAGGTGATTGTATGTTGCAAATGCAACCTCAGATGCAGAAAAAAATGCAGAAAGCATTAATGAAACTATAATTAATATGTATATCGTGCCATCATTCATTATATTATTTGATACGCTCCTAAATAAATTGTTTACGATTTATCACTAAATATTTTATCAAAAATGATCACATTTTCAATATTAAATACATTATCGTATATAAAACTTATATTGATTATGTTAGTAATATTATCAATGCAATAAACCCTATAATCATACCTGCTAAAAATAATGATAATAAACTAAACATAATTATTTTAAACCATGGTATATAACGTTTAACTCTTGGTTTTGCATTACGAACCACACTCAAATGTTCATGAAAATTGTCTGTATCTTCTTTTGTATTAGATGGTACATCAACAAGGGTGCCATCTAAAAAAGGATTTACATTTTCAATTTCATCTGTAAACCTAGCATCTGGAACAGTTTCTCTAGTTGGTTTACTTTTTTCCAGTTTACTTGTCATGCCTTTTAAACCCAAATTAGCTCGTCTTCGGGTTTCCATATTAATTAAACCTTTAATGTCGTTATTAATTTTCTTCATTAGATCCTCTTACATAAATATTTACTAGTATGAATTGTTCTAAAAAACTATCAATATCTATAACTATTTATAAAACATATATTATTATTGATGTGTCATGAGTTTAAACAATTCGTAAACTTACCTGAATTCTGATAACATGCTAATGATTCTTATAATACCAAAAATCATACCACCTAGGAATGCGCCTAAAATACTATAAAGTATAACTTTAGACCAAGGAATTTGTCTTTGAAGTTTTCTTTTAGCAATTCTCTTTTTAGCATAACTTTCCGAAATGATATCATCAACATCTTTAATTTTTGAAGGTGTATTTGCTAAAGTACCATCTAAAAAAGGATTTACTTCATCCTTTTGATCAGCATAAGGACCTGTTTTACTACTGCCTGGTTTAGGTTGAGAAGTGTCACGCACTTTTACCCCTAAATTACGTGTATTCGGATCGATTTTAACAAAATTTGATGAATTACTTTGATGTCTCAAAATTTTATACCTCAATTATTTTATAATATATTATTTTATCATAGTTTGGCCAAATTTATCCCATTATAAAGAAAAGACTAAGTATTAATTAGCCTTTTAGTATGCATAAATTGTGAATTTACCGCTACCTTTACCCTTTGATTCATACATTGCTTTATCGCCAAGATTTAATAGGTTATGATAATCTTTATTATTATTCGTTATTTTTATAATGCCAATTGATACACTTACATTTAATTTCGTTGCTATTTCATTTAAGTTTTCGATTTCATTTATAAGTTGTTGTGCCCGTTTAATAATCGTAATTTCATCATGATCATAACAGTAAACTGCAAACTCATCTCCACCTAAACGATAATATAGTACATTGTATTCCCATTTACTAATAAAATGATTTGCTATATCTATTAAGAATTGATCACCCGTTTGATGTCCATATTGATCATTTATATGTTTAAACCGATCGATATCTAAATACATAAGATATGCACCTTCGGTATTTTGTAAGTAACTCATATGCATCTTTAAAGTCTCACGATTAAATAGTCTAGTTAATGGGTCTTGATATGTTTTTTGATAATGAATAATACTAATTGGTGTATCTTCATAAACTCTAACAACTTGTCCCAAAACTAAATTCTTCTCACTTAAGCGTCTTAAACGTATATATAACCACAAAGGTTTTTGATTACTTTTAATTGGTATATATAAAAACAATTCATCTTTAAATGTCAGAAAATCTTGTCTGATCTTTTCAATAAACGTATGTTTACCTTCAACCTCTGCAAGTAGATTATCTGGTTCTACAAAATTAAGTAACTTTTTAGCCTCTATTGTTTCAAATTTAGGTAACCCTATTTTATTTAAATCACCACTAATAACATGACAAACATTAGGTAATACATTCAAATCAACAAGAAAATATACTTGTTTTTTATCAACAAATATTAGATCTTCTAGTAGATTAACATTAAATAATGATTCGACTTTTCTTCTTAATCCCAAGCGCGCTATGTTGTTTCACAAAAAAGTGAAAAAATTCTCCTATTTTTTCTATTTTTCGTATCCTATAACTATTGTACATACATTTGAATTTATTTCAAGCAATTCTATAATAGAATATATATTCAAGAGTTAAGGTGTAGTTTGTTCTAGCAATTTTTTATAACTTAAATCTGTTAATATTGCACCAATTGGTGCAGTAATTAAAATGGATAAAACTACGATTGTTAAGACTAAAGGTCCAACTGCTAATCCATTTGTTAATGCAATCGCACCGATTGAAGCTTGTACAGTTGCTTTTGGGATATAGCTAAATATGATAAATAATCTTTCTTTAAAGTTTAAGTTCGTAAAAAGCAAAGAAACATAAACTCCAAATGTACGACCAATTAAAGCCACTAAAATAACAATGATTGGCATTAATCCTGCACTCAATGCATAATTTATATCTACTGAGATACCTACGAGAACAAATAATATGATTTCAAAAAATAACCCTGTTAAAAATCCTAATATAATAATAAGTCCCATACTTAAAAGTGTCATGTTTGCACCTAATGTTTAAATATAAAAATTTATATAAAGAATCCAGCAATTGCTGCTAGTACAATAATTAAAGGTGCTGGTATCTTTTTGGATAATAAAAGTAACGTTGAAATTAAAACAACACCATAAACCACAAAGTTTTGATCTAATGCAATTGTTTGCCTAATGGCAGTCATTAGTATTAAACTAGCCGCGGTTATACCAACACCTTTTAAAAAGTACTTCATTTGAGGTAATGCTCGCATCGATTGCCATAAAGGAAAAATAAAGAAAACCAATAAGATACCCGGTAAGAATATGCTTAGTCCACCAAGTAAGCCTGCAAACAATGAAAATCCAGTGCCTACAAATGAACGGGCTGAAACAAATGCAGCAAAACTAAATAACGGACCTGGTATTGCTTGGTCAATTGCATATCCAGATAAAAAATCAGATAAGGTAATCAGTGCTTGATTTTGTACCAAATCAGTAATCATCAGTGGAATAACAATCTGTCCACCACCGATAACTGAATAACCATATCTATAAAAGGATGCAAAGATTGTAACCCAAGGTATATCTAATGTATAAAATAAAAACTCATTAATGATTGCTAAGATAATAACTGCAGCTAAAATGATCCATTTAGGCTTAGCAGTTATTGGTATGTTAGATTTTTGATTTTTATGTGGCATAAAATAAATTATGCCACCAAGTACTAATAATATTGGTACAATCCATACAGAAAAACCTACAATTAATAATGCTAGAAGAGTCATTACTACATAAAAAATTAAATCAATTTTTGATTTTAAAACCTTTTTTGAAAGTGTCCATGCTGCAAAAATAATAAATGCTACTGCAGCTGCAGGTAAATATTTTAATACGGGTTGCCAACTATCATTCGCATCGATAAATGTGAAAAATACACCGATGAGTGCCATAATGAATATTGCTGGCATTGCCCAAACCAAAAATGTTAGGAGTGCTAAAATTTTACCACCCATATAATAACCGATTGCAGTAATCGTTTGGGTACTACTAGGTCCAGGTACTAAAGCATATACACCAATCATCTCAGTTAGTATTTCTTCAGTAATATATCCTCTTTTCTTAACAAGCATTTGAGAAAACACACCATAGTGTGCCTCAGGCCCACCATAAGACCCTAATGCACACACCAAAACATCAAAAAGAAATTGTGACCATTTAACTTTCAAATTTTTGTGCTCCTATTATTAATTGTCTTAAAAAATGTAAAATTATCTTTTACTTCTTCTCAATTTTATTGGGTTGATGTATAACAAGTTGAGGGAAAGGAATTTCAATATCATTTGCATCTAAAACCTCTTTTACACGTTGTCTGATTTTACGCTCAACACCAAAATGTTGAAGATTTTTAGTAATTGCAGTTATACGCATATTCACACTTGAATCAGCTAAATCAATCACACCAGCAACGGTTGGACCTTCAATAATTTCAGGTAATTCATCTATTAATTTTGGTAACTCAGCATTCAATAAATCAATTGTATGTTGCATATTGGCATCATATGATATACGAAATTCAACAATAGCTCTCGTAGGAAACTTCGAGTGATTAATTAAAGTTGTAACATCACCATTAGCTAAGATTTTAACTTCACCTTTGTAACTTTTAAGCTTTGTAGTTTTTAAACCAATACTTGTAACCTCACCTCTAAAGCCACCTGCTTCAATCGTATCACCTACATCATAGTGCTGTTCAAATATAATGAAGAAACCGCTAATTAAGTCATTAATAAACTTTTGAGCGCCTAAACCAATAACTAAACC
>CAZRKJ010000019.1:3486-17587 GCA_964600775.1 uncultured Acholeplasma sp. | reverse complement strand
TTTTTTTGTTTTCTCTTGTTCATCATCATTCAGTTTTCAAAGACTTATTTCTTGCATCTCTTATTTGAGCGCTTAATCATTCTATCATTATAAAATAACCTTGTCAACAACATTTTTTCATTTTGTTGTCGATTAAGTTTTATCTTTAGATAACGATTAGATTATTGCTTCCAAAGAAGTGACCTTTCTTATTCTATCACATAGATAAAATAAGTCAACCTTTTAAATGTACTTTTTTCAAAAAAACTTCTATATTATTAAATACCATAAAAAAACCACGAATAACCTATAAAAAAAGACCATTTATTGGATTAAATGGCCTTTTTGGTTATATTTTTGAATTATGTAAAAATTCTTAAAATGTCGTTCCAAGTTACAAAAACAAATAGCATTAATAACAATATAAAGAACGCATTATTGACCATACCTTCAACGCGTGCAGGTATTTTCTTTTTAGTTACTGCTTCATATCCTAAGAAAATGAGTCGGCCACCATCAAGTGCTGGTATTGGTAGTAAATTCATTAACCCAATATTAACTGATAAAAATGCAACAAATGCAATTAAATTTAAGAATCCACCTGCAGCAGCATTTGATACCAAACTAAAGATACCAACAGGACCAGCTAAATCAGATACACCAACACCACTTGTTGGACTAAATAACATCCCAATGGTGTAAAGCATTTCAGTTACAGAACTACCAAATCTTTGAAATGGATTATAAAGTGCATATAAGAAATCAAATGCATAACCTGAAGAGAATCCAAAACGGATTGCAACACTTTCATGCCCTAAACGTTCGAGTGTCTCACTTGGTAAAACTTCATAAGTAAATGTTAAATTTTCACCATCTCTTAAAACACTCATTGTAATTGTTGTACTATCATAAGTTCTTGCTATCGGAATAATGTCTGACCATGACGTAATATTTGTACCATTAATTTGAATAATTTGATCGCCAAGTTTCAAACCTGCACTACTTGCCTT
Source organism: uncultured Acholeplasma sp. (assembly GCA_964600775.1). Taxonomy (GTDB): domain Bacteria; phylum Bacillota_I; class Bacilli_A; order Acholeplasmatales; family Acholeplasmataceae; genus Acholeplasma. The sequence goes on along the minus strand of CAZRKJ010000019.1, from coordinate 16,598 downwards.
ACCACCTAAACCACCGATAAATGCAAGATCAATATCATTTACTTGTCTCGTATCATTTACAATACCAAAATTTTGTAACACAACCGTTAAATATAAATCAATAGTTTCGACACTACCATTACGCATAATTGTTACAGGTACGACATGACTATTAATCGTTTCACCAACTAAACGAATATCATGAATATTATCAACATCTACACCATTAACATTCATAATGATGTCTCCAGCTAATAAGCCTGTATTAGATGATTGATGAACTACATTATCATCACTTGGTTTACCTTGTATGATAGCAACCATAAAGAATAGTAAAATTGCTAGTATAAAATTCATCATTGGGCCCATAAATAATACTAAGAAACGTTCCCATATCGTTTTAGATGCAAAAGATGATTCTTCTGGTGTAATCTGCATCTGTTGTTTTTTACCATAATGGTATTTAGCATCACGTGTAACTTGGTAACGTGTAACTTCACCATCACCGGTTTTGATTTCAATAAATAATTCACTTAAGTTTTTGCCATATAAATCAAAATCAATAACTTCACCAAAAACCAGTGGCTTCTTATCACTTTGATCTAATAAAATGTTGGTAACAAGTCCGATTTCATTCAAACAAATACCCACCATTGAACCTTTAGATATGAGCGCAAAATCACCATTTTCTCCGCTCATAGAGACATACCCACCTAAAGGTATTGCTCTTAATGCATATTTGGTATCACCTTTTTTTCTAGATACGACTTGTGGTCCCATACCAATTGAAAACTCATGAATCAGTATCCCTGCTCTTTTAGCAAACAAAAAGTGCCCTAATTCGTGAATTGAGATGATAACCGTTAATACGATTAAGAAAGTTAGGATGTTAAAGAAAACATCTACAAGTTGTGTTAAATCCATATGTGTTACTCCTTTTAATGACTACATCGGGTAGAATTGTCTGATCAGAATGAATATACCTAGAAACATGATACCTATAAATATAATTGAATCAAATCTATCTAAGACTCCACCATGACCTGGAAATATGTTACCAAAGTCTTTGATGTCATAATTTCTTTTTAATTTTGAAGCAACCAAATCACCGATTTGAGCTGCAATTGAACCTAAAAGTGTAATAGGTAAAATAATTGATGCTTGTACAATTAAGGTTTCATTACCTAAACGGGTAAAGTTATCAAAAATTGTAAGATAACCTTCCGGGTTAAACACATCACCTAAAAATCCATCTGGACTAAATATCACACCATAAAAAATAGCAAATGAAGCAGCAATTAATGTACCAAAAATTGTACCAGCAATTGCACCTTCCCAAGATTTTTTAGGTGAAATTCTTGGTGCCATTTTGTGTTTACCAAACTTAATACCAAAAAAGTATGCAAATATGTCTGTAAACATGGATATTAAAGCCACATATACAATAAATCTTACCCCAAGATAACGTAGTATTGTAATTGAGGCAGCACCTAGTCCAATATAATTGATGATGATGATAGCCTTACCTAAATCTGTACCACTAAAATCATCAATAAAGACTAGAAAACTAAGCAAGATTACCGTAACAAGCGATAAGATAATTACCGGATTTAGATTCAGTGTGATCAATAATAAACCAGGCAGTACTTGAGGATTTAAAGGTTCAATCATTCCACCAACATTCAAATATGTCAGTAAAGATAGTATGATAATAATCACTTGAACAATTGGCTTTATCGGTTTTTCTTTTTCAAACATACGAATCAATTCAAGTGCACCTGCTACAACAAACAACATCATCATTATCTGGAATATATTAAATACCCATAATGGATAGTTTAATATCGTAACGGGTACAAGTAATAAAACCAATATTATGCCTGTAATAATTCTTTTTCTCATATGCTATAACCCACCAAAGCGTCTTTGACGCTTTGAAAATTCCTTTAATGCTTTATCTAAATGCTTTTCTTTAAATGATGGCCAATATACTTTTGTAAAATATAGTTCAGCATAAGCAGCTTGCCACAATAAAAAATTTGAAAGTCTTTGTTCGCCGCCCGTACGGATTAATAAATCAACGGATCGATTAATCATCATATTTTGACATAAACTTTTCTCATCAAAAGTTTTTAACTGCTTTATGGCATGTATGATTTCATCATAACTACCATAATCAATACATATGTTTAAAATCATACCGGTAAAATCTTTGGTTTGTAGCTCTATTTCATCCATTAATTCTAATAAATCTTTAGAAATTCTATCTCTACGACCTTTAAATCGAATTTGAATATTAGACTCTAAGATTTTTTGTCTATTTTTTGGTTGATTGACCACTTCAATCGGTTTTGTCATTAAATACGCTACTTCTTCGGGTGGTCGTTTCCAATTTTCGGTTGAAAATGCGTATACAGTCAATTCTTCAATACCACGTTTTTTTGCATGCTCAGCAATTCTAGCTACATTAAAACCACCTTGGTAATGTCCAGTTGATCTTGGCAGCTTAAACCTGGTTGCCCATCGCCCATTACCATCTAATATAATAGCGACATGTTTTGGAAGATTTTTGATATTCATGAAGATTTCCTTTCAACTACTCTTTATTATAACAAACTAAACTTCAATGACCCAACCAAAATCTTCTTTTATATCTCCAAACTGTATACTTTGAAGTAAATCATATAGTTTGTGTAATTTTTCATATGATTTGAATTGATATGTCGTACCATTATCGAAGATTGTGGCAATTGGTGTAATGACTGCTGCTGTACCACATGCACCAATTTCATCTAATTGCGTTAGTTCTGTAACTTCAATTGAACGTCTTATGACTTCCATACCTAGCATTTTGGATGCAATCACTTGCAGACTATTATTGGTAATACTTGGTAAAATTGATGCGGATTGTGGTGTTAGGAATTGATTACCTTTAATAGCAATAATATTGGTAGCACCCGTTTCATCAATCTTTGTATGTGTTTTTGGATCTAAATATAAACAATCATCAAACCCTTGTTGTTTAGCTAATTGTCTAGGATACAAACTTGCTGCATAATTTGCACCAGATTTGACATGTCCTAAACCATTAGGTGCAGCTCTATCATATGGTGTTGTTGTTAAATTAATCGGATTGAAACCATCTTTAAAATAATTGCCTACTGGCGTTGCTACAATACAAAATAAAAACTCATTGGCTGAGCGTACACCCATCACTGTTTCAGTACCTATAACAAATGGACGAATATAAAGTGTTCCGCCCGATTCATAACTTGGTACTAAATCTTCATTTGCTTTAACAACTTGAGTAACTGCATCTAAAAACATATCCACAGGTACTTTAGGCATTAAAAGCCTTTCACAACTACCTTGTAGACGTTTTGCATTGGCATCTGGTCTAAATAGTAAAATGCGCCCATCTTTTGCTCTATAAGCCTTTAAGCCTTCAAATACGGATTGACCATATTGCAGTGCAACTGCCATTGCAGATATTTCAAAATGAATGGATGAATCTAATTTACCTTCATCCCATGAACCATTTTTATAATATGCATAATATGCTTTGTTAGTACCATGATACTTAAACCCTTCGACTTTCATGACATGCCTCCTTATGTAGTAAATTTAATTACTACATCTATTATTGTTATATGTATGTATCATTTATCAGATTCTTAAATAATTATATATAATTATACCACAAAGAAAAAAGCATATCTCACTAAAGAAATATGCATATATTTTTTTATAGTGGATCTGTTAATATTGGTTTACCAAACATAAGTGTTGTAACTAAATCAACTAACCATAATAGCCAGCCACCTGGTATAATCCAAATAATTCCAACAACAATCAAACCAGTATTTTTTAATTCACTACCCTTTACAATTCTATAAATGCCCCAAAATATATGTAGAAACGGTAAACAAAAAATAACTTTAGTTATAAGCGGTAAATCATCCATCCATTGTACAAACTTCATGCCTTAGCTCCTTTAATTAATTATCGTGACAATTTTAATTATATTACATTTCAATCAATTAGAAAATAAAAACCGTAAGGCTTAAGTGCACTTACGGTTTAAATGATAAAAATTATGCAAATACTTTGATTTTATTTTCTAATAAAATTGTAACAAAATCTACAATCCAAAAGATTATATTACCAATACCTGTGAATAAAGCAAGAATCCCTACAATAAGTGTTGTCATATTATTAGTCGTTGCACCTTTAATAATACGATAAACACCTGAAATGATCCCCCCAAAGAAAAACTGAAGAATAAGTTTTACAACTTGAGACAAATTATCATACGCTTTCATGTCGAATCTCCTTTTTTATTTTATTATACCAAGATAATAATAAAAAAGCCACGAATCCAATTATAGATTTGCGGCTATTACTTTATATATATCTATGTTTCTAATAATTCGTCAGACTTTTCTTTTGTAAGTGCATCAACTTTTTTAACATATGTATCTGTTAATGTTTGAATATCTTCTAAATATCCTTTTTCATCATCTTCAGTTAATCCAACTTTTTTAATATGTTCATTACCATCTCTACGAATATGGCGGATTGCTACTTTACCAGCTTCAGCCATTTTTTCAACATCTTTAACTAAGCTTTTACGTCTTTCTCCGGTTAATGCTGGAAGCATTAAGCGAATACCTGTACCATCATTTCTAGGTGGTAGTTCTAAGTTTGATGTGTTAATAGCAACTTCAATATCTTTTAGAATAGATTTATCAAATGGTTTAATGTAAAGTTGTTGAGCTTCTGGTACAGAAATTGATGCTCCTTGCTTCAGTGGTGTTTCAACACCATAGTAACTGACCATAATACGATCTAAAATATTAGGGTTTGCACGTCCTGTACGGACTGCTGCATATTCACGACCTAATGCTTCTAGACTTTTTTCCATTTTTTCTTCAACTTCTAATAAAATCATATCTGCTTGTTCATTCATACATTTACTCCATTCTTTACAACTGTACCAATGCCTTCACCTTTTGCAGCCTTTAAGATATTACCTGGTTTATTCATATCAAATACTAATATTTCAATATGATTATCCTTACAAAGACTTGCAGCGGTTGAATCCATAATTTGTAAATTTTTCTCTAATACTTCTTGATGGGATACTTCTTTTAATAAAACGGCATCACTAAATTTATTAGGGTCTTTATCATATACACCATCAACGCCATTTTTAGCCATTAAAATAACATCGCTGTTGAGTTCTGCTGCACGTAATGCAGCTGTTGTATCGGTTGAAAAATAAGGGGATCCTGTACCACCTGCTAAGACAACCACACGACCTTTTTCAAAGTGGCGGATTGCACGTCTACGAATATAAGGTTCTGCAACTGCAGCTGTTGGTAGTGCAGTCATGACTCGTGTTGGTACATCAATTGCATCTAATGCATCTTGTAGCGCCAAACTATTCATAATCGTACCTAACATACCCATATAATCTGCCTGTGCACGGTCCATACCAAGTTCTTCACCAGTTTTACCACGCCATAAATTACCAGCGCCTACAACAACAGCTACTTCAATACCAGCATTTCGAACACTTTTGATTTCTTGGGCGATTTTTTTAACAGTTTTAGGATCAATACCATATTGTCCATTACCTTTTAAAGCTTCTCCAGATATTTTAAGAACGACGCGTTGATACATTATATTCATCCCCTTTTTTAAAGATTATTATTTATTTTTAACTTGTGCCATAACTTCAGCCGCAAAGTCATCGACTTTTTTCTCGATACCTTCACCTACTTCTAAGCGTACAAAGCTTAGAACTGAATTTGAAGCTGATTTTAAGTAGTTTGCAACAGATACGGATGGGTCTTTAACAAAACCTTGGTCAAGTAAAACAATTTCTTGTAGTGTCTTGTTTAGACGGCCTTGTAAAATACCTTGTAGAATCTTTTCTGGTTTACCTTGTAGTGATTCATCATTTGCAATTTGTTCAGATAGGACTTTTGTTTCAACTTCAATTGTATTTTGATCTACATCTTTTCTACTTAAGAATTGAGGATTGAAAACCGTAATATGCATTGCAATCTCTTTAGCTAATTCTTCATTTGGTGTTTCAAGAACAGTTAATACAGAAATACGGCCACCCATATGTTTATAAGCACCAAATCCTTGTCCATCTGCTTTTGTAACACGTACTAAACGTCTTAGAGAAATCTTTTCTCCAATCGTTGCTGTTGCACTTAAAATTAATTGTTCAACTGTTTTACCTGATTGATCTGTTAATTGTAAAGCTTCTTCAACTGATGCAACATCACTATTGATGAACATTGTGCCAAATCCTTCAATTAAATCTGTGAATTGGTTGTTTTTTGCAACGAAGTCAGTTTCTGAATTTAATTCAAATAAAATTGCATCATTGCCTTTAACAACGACTGAAGTTAAACCTTCTGCTGCAATTCTATCCGCTTTTTTAGCTGCTTTAGCAATCCCTTTTTCTCTTAAAAGTGTTGCTGCTGCTTCTACGTCACCATTTGTATCTTCTAGCGCTTTTTTGCAGTCTAACATACCTGCACCGGTTTTTAGTCTAAGTTCTTTAACCATTGCTGCTGTAATTGTCATTTTTATATAATTCTCCTTAAATAATTTATCATTTTTATTATACTATATTTTTATTTTTTTATAAAATAAAGGGGATGATTCGTTCATCCCCTTTGTAAATTTTACGCACTTAAAGCTTCGATTAATTCAGCCTTTTTTAATGTACTGTAATTTTCAATTCCCTTTGCTTTTGCTAATTCTCTAAGGTCAGCAACTTTCAAAGCGGATAAATCTTCAGTTGTTGGTGCTACTTCTGCAGCTTTTTCTACTACAGGTGTTTCGACTTTAACTTCTTGTTTTGGTTGGAATTTTTCAGGTCTTGGTCTGTTTTCTTGACGTTGTTGTGGCTTTGGTCTTGGTGCTGATTTTTTTAATTCTTCTTGTTCAAATGGTGCAGTTTCTTCGTCATCATATTTTTCGACAACACCACCATTAGCTTCAACAACAGCATTTGCCATAACCCATGTTAATAACTTAACAGCACGGATTGCATCATCATTTGCAGGAATAATGTAATCAACTAAATCTGGGTCACAGTTTGTATCTACGATACCAAATACAGGAATACCTAATTTACGTGCTTCTAAGACAGCAATTTCTTCTGTTCTTGGGTCAACTACGAATAATGCTTGTGGTAGGCGTTGCATATCTTTAATACCACCTAAGAATCTTTCAAGTTTCGCACGTTGTCTAGATAAACCTAATACTTCTTTTTTAGGTAATTTAGCCCATGTACCATCAGCTTCTGCAGCATAAAGGTCATGTAACAATTTAATACGTTTTCTAATTGTTTTGAAGTTTGTTAAAGTTCCACCTAACCATCTGTGATCAACAAAGTATTGACCTGAACGAACAGCTTCTTCTCTAACTGCCTCAGCTGCTTGCTTTTTTGTACCTACAAATAATACGCTACCGCCATCTTTAGCGATTTCATATAAAGCCGCATATGCTTTTTCGATTTCAAGCGCTGTACGCTTTAAGTCGATAATGTGAATATCTTTACGTGATGTAAAGATGTAAGGTGCCATTTTTGGATTCCATCTTCTTGTTTGGTGTCCGAAATGTACCCCTGATTCTAATAATTGTTTCATTGATACTACTGCCATTTAATATACTTCCTTTCGATTTTTAGTTTTTTTCCTCTGTAACACTTTTACCTCTAGCCACTATGAGATTCATAGCACCTGACCAAAGAAACATGTTACATGTGTATTTAACAGCCTTCTTAATATACCACATTCACATGTGTTTTGCAATAAATTTTTACAACTTTTATACCAAATAATCACTAAATAACACATTTAAATATAATTAATTATATACCTGAACTTCCAAACCCGCCAGTGCGCTCGCTACTGGAGGCATCATCATCGGTTACAAAGTAACGTTGAAACACACCTTGAGCAACACGTTCACCTTTTTTAATATGAGCTGTTTGCTTACCAAAGTTATAAAGTGGGATCATAATATGGCCTTCATTGTTTGGATTGTTATAGTAATCCTTATCAATAATACCTACCGCATTAGACATCGTTAAACCTTTTTTTATACCTAAAGATGATCTTGGATAAATCATCAATGCTTCTTGATCAGGCATCATTACTTTTATACCGGTATCAATCATTTGGATTTCACCCGGTAAAATTTCATAGTCCTTTGCACTTTCAATATCATAACCTGCACTATACTTGGTTGCACGTTTAGGTAAATTAATAGCCTTTTCCTTATAAAATGATACAATTTCAAATTTTCTCATGCCGTATGCTCCTTTTTAAAGTAAGTTTTTAAATCTTCTAGTACCTTCATTTCTCTAGGTAATACAGTTTTCATGCCACGCTTATGTTTATAAGTATGCATAGATAATTTATTTTGCTCAATGGCTGCATCAATTGTAATCCAAACCGGTTCTACACCATGCACTTTTTCTCTATCGGCTAATGCTTGTTCGCCAAACTCAGATACTTCTGCAAAATAGTAATATGATGTTTGAAGATAAACTGTTGGTTGAGTTGATAAACCAAATCGTTTTTCTTCAATATATCCATAAGGTTTTATATTTGAGACTTGGTTTGCACCTAATTCTTCTTTTATTTCTCTTTTAAGTGCAGAGAGATGATCTTCATCAAGTTTCATGCCGCCACCAGGAAAAGTATAGTCCTTAAACTGTTGTGAATAAACCATTAAAAGTTTATCATCTTTGTAAATTATTGCACGTATGGTTGTACGTGTTTTTTCTACATTTAATGCGCTTGTGCCATCTTCAATGATGATTTCACTTATCTTTTTCATTCGATTTATTCCTTGGATGTGTTGCCATATATTTTTCTTTTAACTGTTCTTTAGAAACATGGGTATATATTTGTGTCGATTTTAAATGCTCATGGCCTAGTAGTTCTTGAACAACCCTTAAATCTGCACCATGATTTAACATCGTGGTTGCAAATGCATGTCTAAGCATATGCGGATGTATTGCATATGTCTCACCACTATCTTGAATGATTTGATTTAAAATCACTCTAAGACCTCGAACAGTTAATGGGCCACCTTTGTAATTGATAAATAACTTCTTTTCGTTTGTATGGTTACCTTTAGATAAAAGCGTTACGCGTACAAAGGAAAGATAGTGCTTAATAGATTCACTTAATTTATCATGGAGCATTACGTAACGGTCTTTACCACCTTTACCATGAATCAAGATCTGAGCACTTGATAAATAGATATCTTTAATCTCTAAACTAACAAGCTCACTTGCTCGAATACCACAACTATATAGTAGATCTAATATCACTAGATTTCTATAGCCTAAAGGTGTTGAGGTATCTATAGATTTAAATAAATAGCTAATTGCTTCATCATCAATAATATGTGGTAATTTCTTTGGTAATTTAGGTGCTTTAATTTCATCGAATATATTTACATCTAAAAGTTCTTTAAAGATTAAATAGTTATAAAAATTCTTTAAGCTAGATAATTTTCTAGAAATTGTTTTTTTACTAAATTGTTGATTGTCTAAATATGATATATAGTTTCTAGCTAAACGCGGTCTTGTTGCGCCTAACAAATCTTTAGCAAAACCTTCATCAATTAAAAACTTTTGGAAACCCATGATGTCATTAATGTAACTTTTTGCGGTATGATCACTATAGTTTTTTTCAATTGTCAAGTAATCATTATAACTGGATAATATATCCATATTAGATACCTCCCGCAATATAACCTTTTAAAGCTTCAAGTGCACGTTCCATATACATCTGTTTACGCTCTGTCTTTTTACCTTCAATAAAATCAAATAAGCCAAGATTTGCATTCATCGGTACAAAATATTTATGATAATTAGATATGTAACGTGCCATAGCCCCCATCATTGTATCTGCTGGCAATGGTCGTATTTCACCTTTTGTAATTAAGTTATGCAAGTTAATAGCAACACTTAATCCACTCGCTGCAGATTCAATATAGCCTTCAACCCCACTAATTTGTCCTGCAAAAAACCATTTAGGTATCGTTTTTACTTGATATGCATTGTTTAAGTGTTTTGGTGATTCTAAATACGTATTTTTATGGATAACGCCATAGCGTAAGATTTCAGCATTTTCTAATCCAGGAATCATTTGAATCACACGTTTTTGGTCGCCCCATTTCATGTGTGTTTGGAAACCAACCATGTTATACATTGTTTTATTTAAATCATCTTGACGCAGTTGAACGACTGCATACGGTTTTTCACCATTTGGTTTTCTTAAACCGACCGGTTTAAGTGGTCCAAATAGTAAAGTATCTACACCACGTTTACCCATATCTTCTACTGGCATACACCCTTCAAAGACATTGTTTTCAAAATCTTTTGGTGCAACCGATTCAGCATGCATTAATGCATCATAAAAAGCTAAGTATTCTTCCTTAGTCATTGGACAATTAATGTATGCTGGTTCATCTTTATCGTATCTAGATTTTAAATATGCAATATCCATGTTAATTGATTTAGCATCAATAATTGGTGCAACCGCATCAAAAAAATTTAAACTCTCAAGGTTTAATTGTTTTTGGATTTCATTAGACAATTCGTCGCTTGCTAAAGGACCTGCTGCAATAATGGTATATTCATCAGGATTTAATGTTTCAACTGCTTCATGAATCACTTCAATGTTTGGGTGTGATTTAATTTTATTTGTTACATATTCAGAAAATAAATTTCGATCTACCGCTAAACTTGAACCTGCTGGTACTTTATAAATATTTGCCGCTTCAAGAATTAAAGAGTTGAAATGACTCATTTCAACTTTTAAAAGACCCACAGCATTAAGTGGATCATTTGATCTAAAAGAATTTGAACAAACCAGTTCTGCAAAGTTAGATGTAACATGTGCAGGGGTTTGTTTAATTGGACGCATTTCGTATAGTTTTACTTTGTAACCTTTATTGGCTAAATAAAAAGCAGCCTCACTGCCGGCTAATCCAGCACCTATAATTTTTATCATATTTTTCACCACCTTGATTATATCATGAATTATTTATTATATAATTTGATATAATGTATTTAGCAAAAATAATATTTGATTGTAAGAGGTGTATATAAAATGAATTTAAAAGCTTATGTAGCTGAATTTATCGGTGCGTTTGCGCTGGTGTTAGTTGGTTTAACTGCAGCGATAACAAACTTAGAATTATCCAGTGTTGCACTTGCCTTTGGTTTAATACTTATGGTAATGATTTATGCGGTTGGTCGTATCAGTGGTGGTCATTTTAATCCTGCAGTCTCCTTTGGTATGGCACTAACAAAGAGATTATCATGGAAAGACTTTGGATTTTATCTATTAGCTCAATTATTTGGTTCACTCATTGCTGTATTATGTTTAGTACCATTTGTAGGTAGTTTAACAAATTTAGGAACCAATCAAATTAATGGTGATTTTGGAGGTCAAACAGGTATATTAGTTTTACTCCTTGGTGTATTGGTTGAGGCTATTGGTACCTTTATATTTGTATTTGTAATCTTACGCGTTACCAAGGAATCTAATCTAAAAAGTCTTGCAGGTTTAATTATTGGTTTAACGTTAACTGCACTTATTTTCTTTGCCGGTCCACTAACCAATGCAGGATTTAACCCAGTACGCTCAATCTTCCCTGCATTATTTGAAGGCGGTAAAGCATTAGAGCAATTATGGATCTTCATTGTTGGTCCAATGGTTGGTGGGTTCTTAGCTGCAGTTGCAGCACCTTATTTTGATGAAGTTTCTCCAACTGAATAAAGCATAAAATCTATTAAAGAAAATGGATATTGAGGTTCAACTCAATATCCATTTTTATTTGCTATGGGTGTTTGTTTGGGTTTGGAAAAGAACTCTACATAAAGTGGTTCTAGTCTTGTATTTACTGTATATGTAATATAGCTAATAATGATAATATTTACCGGCATCATTAACAGTCTAGGTGGTACGTTCATAAATGCATAGGTCAGCGCACCATCTATGTTACCGCCATTATACATATAACTACTCATAAAGTTTGCTAAGGTCGATAGACTTGTTGCAATCATATGAGTGACTAAAACGGCTACACCAATACGCACCCAAGAAGATTTTCTTTTAGCAATCAAATATGGCATGACACCCCAGCTAATTGCTTGTAGTGCAAACATAAAATCGTATGCAAAGTTAGAGCCACTTGCAAAAAATCCTACGCCATCAGATATAAATCCCATTGTACCTCCGTAAATCGGACCTAAAACGATTGAACCGATTACAAGTGGTATCGCATAAAATGGGAAACCAAAACTTTGATTTGCTGGTACGAGTTGTTTAAAAGCAATATCCAATACGATAGATAATGCTGTTAATACGGCTGCCAATGTTACTTTTCTTAATTCTTGTTTAACCATCAAAAAAGACCTCCTTGATCGAGATCCACTAAAAAATAGAAGCGGATCGTAGGAAATATACCGCCATAAATCTTTATGTTCGTTCAATTGATCATCCACAAACCAATTGACACTTGACGCATACTTCCCTTTTTAAATTACATATATTATACCTTATTTAATTGTCCAGTCAATTGCTTTAACTTGGTGTTTTTTCAAAAACGCATTCGTTTGAGAAAAAGGTTTAGATCCAAAGAAACCTGTGCGTGCTGAAAGTGGAGATGGATGTGCGCTTTCAAGGATCAAATGATTTGGATTATTTAAGATATATTTAATTTTTTGTGCAGTTTTACCCCATAAAATGAATACGATAGGTTGATTTAATGTATTGATACGTTTAATGATATTTAGGGTAAATATTTCCCAACCTTTATTTTGGTGGGATAGTGGCTTAGATGCTTCAACCGTAAGGATGGTATTGAGTAAAAGCACACCTTGTTTGGCCCAAGGTGTTAAGTCACCTTTGGATGGCTTAGCTACCTTGACATCACTTACAAGTTCTTTATAAATGTTGTTTAAACTTCTAGGCAGTGTTTGATTTAAAGTAGAAAAACTCAAACCATGTGCTTGTCCAAACCCATGATATGGGTCTTGTCCTATAATAACAACCTTTAGTTGATCAAATGGTGTG
>CAZRKJ010000019.1:0-3476 GCA_964600775.1 uncultured Acholeplasma sp. | reverse complement strand
ATTATACCAATCACTTTTTGGTGGATAAATCGTTTTAGTTTTTAGTTCCTCGTTTAAAAAATCTTCAAGACTTTTAAAATAAGGTTGACTAAATTCTTCATTCATCCATGTTTGCCACATCATCAGTCCTACTTTCTTCATTTTCATTTAATGTATCTTCTAAATCTTTATCATTTTCAATTGCTTCAGTCAATTTTTGTTTCTTATCATTTTTATATAAGACAACAAATAATGTTATTAAAATAATGTTAATGACCACAACACCAATACCATAAGGTGATACTAAGAATGCTGTAAATAGGGATGCTCTAATCGTGGTCGTATGACGACCAATAATGTCTGATTGTTTTAATCTATATATTTCTGTTGATGATGTTCGCCATTCATCTAATCTGCGTGCTTCTGGTTCCAAATCATATTGTGAGTGCGGATAGGTTAATACATAACCTTCATCGTCTAACCCATAATAATGGTGCGTTACAACATCTCTAACATATGCTCTAACGCCTCTATTGTAAAAGTGCGTTTCAAAGATAATAATATCGCCATCATTTAAAGTCTCTACATTGGTGTCATTTATAACAATAATATAATCACCAGTCATGATAAGTGGTTCCATTGATTCTGATACAACACGGTACCAACCAACACCAAATGTCTTAACCAGTCCATTAGGTATCAACAAAGAAATACCTATAACCAGTAATAGCCCTAAGGTAGTCGCATAATAAATAATATTTTTAATTATTTTTATAATTTTACCTTTATGCATTAGGTTTGTTCTGCCTTTTCTTTTTTATGTTTAATGGCTTTTAAACGAATAAATTCTTCTTGGTCATCTGCTTCTAAACGTTCTTTTATAAAACGTATGTCTTTGTCCAATTTAGGTAAGGTAACGTTTTTTAATGCATTGTATCTTTTTTTAGTATGTCTAATGGCATTAGCTAACTGATATAAACTAGATTCTAAACGTGCCAGTTCTATGGTTAGATCACGTACCTCTTGAAATGTTTTATATGCGTAGTCAAACTTTGAGTTTGTTGCACGTAACCCATAACTTAAACGGATATTAGGTCTATCATAATAAATGACTGGTAAATCAACACCCATTAATGATTTATATGTAATTTGCAGGTTATTATCAATTGGGATTGCTTTTGCAATCTCACCTACGATACCTAATGTAATGTTTGCATCCTGTAAAGCTTGATAAGCTTTTTTGTAGGTTGCTTTCATTTTTTCACGTACCTCAGATATCTTACCAACTAAAGTTAAAACCTCTTGGGTTAAAATACTTTTTTTTCTATCTAATAAAACCTCTCCATTTTGGGCTAAGGTTTGTTTAGATTTTAAATTGATTAAGTTACCTTTAGTTGGTACGACTTGATTCATATGTATCAGTTCTTTCTTAATATACGCTCAATTTGATCTACTTGGTTAAGTTCAAATCGTTGTAATGCTTTTTCTTTATGGATATACATTTTTATTTGTTCACGACTTAATCTACTTAAGTTCTCTTCTGGTAGTAAACTTAATAAGTCCCAACCTAAATCTAATGAATCCCCTAAACGTCTGGAGGTTTCACCTTGATCGATAAAATGTGTTTCAAATAATTTTCCAAACAACATAAATTGTTGGTCATTGTGACTTAATTCATCTTCACCAATGACTTGGCTAAGTGCAGTAACTTCTTTAAATTTTGCATATGCTGCTAATAACTGGTCTGCAACAAGGCCGTGATCAATGCGTGTGTAGTCTTTTCCAATACCGTCTTTCATTAATCTAGAAAGTGAAGGTAATACACTAATTGGTGGGAAAATACCTCTTTGTTTTAAATCGGAATCTAATACAATCTGACCTTCTGTAATATAACCTGTTAAATCAGGAATTGGATGTGTCATATCATTGTTTGGCATTGTTAAAATTGGTATTTGTGTGACAGAACCAATTTTACCTTCAATCATGCCTGCACGTTCATATATACTTGATAAATCAGAATACATATATCCAGGATAACCTTTACGACCTGGAATTTCACCTTTTGAGGATGCAAACTCTCTTAACGCTTCACAGTAACTTGTCATATCTGTCATAATAACTAGAACATGATAATCTTCATGGTATGCTAAATACTCTGCCGTTGTCAGTGCTGCACGTGGTGCAAGAATACGCTCAACAATCGGTTCAGATGCTGTGTTAATAAACATTGCAACGCGATCCATAACATGGGCTTGTTCAAATTGAGATTTAAAGTATTGAGCAACATCATGCTTAACACCCATCGCTGCAAACACGATACAAAACTTATCATCAGATTTTTCTGCAACTTTTGCGTGTTTAACAATTTCAACAGCGAGTTCATTATGGGTTAAACCGGTTGATGTAAAAATCGGTAATTTTTGACCACGTATTAAGGTTGTTAGTGCATCAATTGATGAGATACCTGTTTCAATAAAGTTTTTAGGATACCTTCTAGCAACCGGATTAATAGCCGTACCATTAATATCTAAATTTAATTTAGAAAATATTGGTCCTAGTCCATCAATTGGATGCCCCGCACCATTAAATGTACGTCCTAGTACTTCTTTAGATAACCCCATTTTAAGTGGGTGACCTAAAAACTTGGTATAGACATTTTTTAACATCATACCATCTGTACCCTCAAAAACCTCTACTGCAACAATGTCGCCTGATATACCAATAACACGACCATGACGTAAATCATCATTACCTGAACGAATTTCAACGACATCTTCAAATCCAATGTCTTTTGAGCCTTCTAAAAAGATAATTGGACCTTTAATTGCTTTTAAGCCTACATATTCTAAACTCATATAATTATCCTTTCCTTTTAGAAGATTGATTCGATTGCTTCATCAATCATGGTTTTAATCGTATCAAATGCATCAAACGATTCATTATCAATTTCATATTTCATTTGAACGACTTTATCAAATATACCCGTTTTAATAACGAGTGACAATGCACGTTCTTTTTCAATAAATTTAAGTGCTTGATCATATAAATATAATATACATTCTAGCATTCTTAATTGTTTGTTTAGTGGTACAAATGTATCGATTGGATTAAATGAATTTTGTTGTAAGAACCCAACACGAATGACACGTCCAATTTCAATGACTAGACGTTGCCCATCTGGTAAAACATCACTCCCCATTAGACTTGCGATTTCATTTAATTTGTTTTCTTCAGCTAAGAGTGACAAAATTCTTAAGCGATACTTTAAGAATTTTGGATCGAGTGTGTTGTCATACCAACTGGATAAATCATGTATATATTCGGAATGACTTAAGTTCCAATTAATTGCTGAGAAATGACGTTGGTGCGCCAAAGCTTTATCAAGTGCCCAAAATGCACGAACAAAACGCTTGGTATTTTGAGTTACTGGTTCACTAAAGTCAGAGCCTTGTGGTGAAACAGCACCAATAATAGATACTGAACCTTTAGGGCTGGTT
>CAZRKJ010000018.1:0-18101 GCA_964600775.1 uncultured Acholeplasma sp. | reverse complement strand
TCATTTAAAATCTGTCTAGGGGATACATTAATATTAATAATAACATCATTAAGTCTTAATTGACTTAAATCAACTAATAACTCTAAGGCTTGTTCCACTGCAATATTACCAATATCATCTAACTCACCTGTTTGTTCTGCTAGATGCAAGAAACTATTCGGTGTTAATATACCTTTTTTAGGATGCTTCCATCTAAGTAGTGCTTCTAAACCATATACCTTATTGGTGTCGTTTAAATCAATAATTGGTTGATAGTAATAAATAAACTCTTTGTTATTTTTAGCATCTTTAAGCTCATGGAATAAATCTAGGTTTTCTTTGGTTTGAGATAATTCTTCTGAATAATATTTAATATCATTCCCACCATTTTTCTTTACCATATAGATTGCAATATCTAGTGATTGATACAACATGTCTAGTGAATTACCATGTAGTGGGAATGTAGCAATGGACATAGAAACAGTTTTTTTGATAGCTACCTTATCTAGTATCTGTATTTTCTTTTCAGCTTCTCTTTTAATACTTTTTGCTAAACCTAAAATATTTGCATGATTAAATGATGCCGGAATATAAATATAGAAGCGGTCTGGTTTGGGGGATCTTGATATAACCGATTCTTCAGGTAGTGCACCCTTAATATGTTTTGCCATATATGTAACAATATAGTTTTCTTCTTCTTTATTAAAAACATCGACAATATCTTGGAAATCATCTAAATCGACCATCATCATCGTAAAAGGATCATCTTTAGTACCACGACGCTTAATCACACGTGCAATTAGTTGGTTAAATGCATCAATAGAAAAAATCTCATCAGATAATAACATTTTCTCATCATTGTATTTTCTAATCTCATATTTAAGTAAATAAAATAAACCTACAATACCACCACTAATAATAACAACAATAAGTAACGTTAATAGAATATCGGTCATAACTTCACCTGCTTTTTAATAAAATCTAGTGCCTCTTGCATTGGTAATGCACGGGATACATAAAAACCTTGAATTATCGCACTTGATTCTTTTTTAATATACTCGACTTGTTTTTCTGTTTCAACACCTTCAATAATTACACCCATCTTTAAGTTCTTGCCTAGTGAAATGATTGTCTTTAAGATTTGGCGTGCTTTTGAAGAGGTTTCAATTTCATCAACAAATAGTTTATCAATTTTAATATTATCAATTGGTAAACGTTTTAAATAGTTTAAAGATGAATACCCTGTACCAAAGTCATCTAACTGTATTTTAAAGTTTAATTCTTTTAATGCATTAAACTTTTCAATAATTAGGTCTAATTGTAAAATTAATAAAGTTTCAGTTAACTCAATAGCAATCCTATTGGTATCTACTTCATACTTATCACGTAGCATAATCAGCTCATTAATAAAGCCTGGTTGTAAAAGTTGTCTTGGTGAGATATTAAAGGATACATCAATTTCCATACCCTCTAACTTTTTAGCAATCTGAAAGACCTTTTCGTTAATCACACGACCAAGGTCGATAATTAAATTAGATTTTTCTGCTTGACGTATATAGGTTGCAGGTGATTCTTTTATATATTTGGGATTATTCCAACGTAAGAGCAGTTCAAAACCTACAACACGTTTTTCAACCAAATCGTATTGTGGTTGCATATACATTTGGAACTCATCTTTTTCAATACCTTTTCGAATATCAATTTCAAGCTGACTGGCTTTATTTCTATAATCTAGGTAACGCTCACTAAAGACAACCAAATTTGTCGTGGAGGATGTACGTGCACGTTCAAGGGTGACTTCAAGTGCATTAATAATTTCTTTAGACTCAAAGTTTGAAACGATACCACGGTTATGCATAACCCCACAGTCTAGTTCTAACTTTATAGGCAAATCTTCTAACAAGATTTTCTTATCAATCACATCAATCATGTTTTTTGCCCAACCAGCAGTGACATCATAATTAAAGTCTTTTAACTGTAAGATGATAAATTCATTCTTATCTAGTTGAAACAACAACATATTTGGATATAGTTTCGATTCAATTAATTTAATAAATACTTGAATCATTTCTTTGGATTTTTCGCGACCAATATTTTTAGATACTTCATCAAAGCCACGTAAACCCATAACAACAAAGCTATATTTTTCCTTGCGATCAAGTGTATCAATAAATTCTTCTAGTGCTAATCTATTTTTTAAACCAGTATCCTGGTTGATTAGCGCTAGATCTTTATATTTATCTAACACATTGGACTTACTATCAATGAGTTCTCCAATCAGCTGATAATTACGCCCGTATTTATTGACGATAAACCGAGTTCTAACCTTTTGTTCTAATTTATCTAAATCCAGATAAAATGGTTCTTTATTTTTTAGTGTCTGCTGCATATCAATGACATCATTAGATAAATCTTGTAGCGTTGTAAATTCAATGTCTTTGGTGTAGGATATAAATAATTTATTTGCTTGACGTACCTGACCTAAACCACCAACTTCTAATACAAAGACATTGGATTTTACGGTTTGGGTAAGTTTTTCATAAACAAGCTCATCATCAAATCTACGTTTTAAAACAAGTAAACTAAATATAACAAAGGCAATTAAAACTAATATACCTAACGCCATAAAGCCCCAAGTAACCGGTGTAAATGCCTCATTATATGCATACATCAAGTCACTATTAATATAAATATAGCCTGAACCTAATGTAGTGTATGCAAGTATATGGGGTCTACCTGCTAAATCATAATTTAAAAACCCAGATGCGTTTTCATATAATTCAACATCTAATCTTTCATAGACACTGCTAGAAAATAGGTTAGATGTAAAAAAGTTAGTGTGGTTTAAGCTGTGATTTGATTGATAACGAATCATACCATTTTGATTGATAATGATGCCTGTTTCAAAAAAACTTATACCAATATTGCTAAGCACAGTTTCAAAATCCATATAAGCTACTTGATCAAGTGTTGGATGTTTTAAGATTAAATAGATTGCATCACTCACTTCGTCATTAAACACTCTATTTAATGCTTGAATCTCAAATGATTGAAGTGCATCAGGTATAAGATTAAGTTCCGTATAATCTTTTGTATCCCAATTAAGTTCATTATCTGCATAGCTAGTTTTTAAGACCTCAATCCGGTTTTGTAAGGTCATGTGGTTTAGTTGATGGTTTTCAAAAAAAACACGGTTTGCTTCATTTCTTAAGGTGGTATCTACTAAAAAGAAATAAAATAAACTAAAAATTAGGATGAAAGACCCTAAGAGTATGAACATTCTTAAAATATAATTTTTGGTTGATTTTGTCACAGTACTACCCTTTCAAAGATCCTACACAAATTTAATTTAATTATACATGAAAAATTAAATTAAAGTAAAAAGTGATATAAAAACCACTTAAATTTGATAATTTAAGTGGTTAATTATTTTATTTTATACGTATATATGCAACTTTCTCTTCATTTTTGACTTCAAAATCTTTAAATGTCTTAAAGAAGTTTAGTGCTTTTAATTTTGAACCATAGTTCACCGGGTCAAAACCTGGACTTTTCTTTCTTAATTGGTCAGCAACGATACTCCAATATGCCCAGCCATCATCTTCTAAATTATCTTCAATAATCTTTTTAACTTCTTTAATGATGGTTTCTTTTTTAGGAATTAATGATTTACCATTCACATCTTTACGTTCTTTTTTAGGCTCTAATGCCTCTAGAATTTGATCAATATAATAAAAACGTTCATAAGAATTAACAAGCACTTCAGGTGTTTTAGATTCACCCATACCAATTAAATACATATCATCTTCTTTTAAGCGAATGATTAATTTTGTAAAGTCTGAATCACTTGAGACGATACAAAATGCATTGACCTTATTTGAATAGAGTAAATCCATTGCATCTATAACTAATGTAAAGTCAGTCGCATTACCTTTATTGGATAGATTAGCGTATTGCTGAACAAATGTTAAACTATATTTTTCTGCTTTACTCTTCCAAGTTTTAAGGCGTTCTTGGCTCCAGTCCCCATAGATTCTAGCATTAGTGATTTTACCGTGTTTATTCGCTTCATTAATGATGATATCTAAATACACTGGTGAAATGTTATCTGCATCAATTAAAAGGGCAATCCTGTAATCTCTTTCAAACTTCATCGGTTTTTAGCCAAGAAGAATAATGCCAGTGTACCATAACCAGCGTGGGCACCAATGACAGGACCTAATGTATTGATAACGATTTCTTCTACATCGAATTTTTCTTTGATCATTTCTGCTAACTTTTGTGCATCTTCTAATGCACTTGCATGGCTAATAAAGACAGTTTGTTTAATGTCTTGAGCTGATTTTTCCATTTCTTCAAATAATGCTTTAACTGCACGTTTACGTCCGATTGCCTTATGACGTGGGATGAGTTTACCTTCATCTGAAACATGCAAGATTGGTTTGATGTTGGCAAGTGTTGCAATAAATCCAGCCACTTTAGATACACGACCACCACGTACTAAATGTGAAATATCGTCTACTGTAAACCAGTGTCCAACTTGTGGTGCGATTGTTTGTGCATATTCAAATGCTGCTTCAATTGAGAGTTTATCTTTTTTAATAGCTTTAGCAGTTAAATAAACAACTAAACCTTCTCCTAAGGATGCAGCTTTCGTATCTACAAGGAAAACTTTTCTTTCAGGAAAAGTTTCCATTAACATTTCAGATGCAATACGTGCACTATTAAATGTACCGGATAACGCAGAAGAAAAAGCCAAGATTAAAACATCTTTACCTTCTTTTAAAATTGGTGTTAAATATGCTACATATTCTTCTGGATTAATTTGTGAGGTTGTTGGTTGTGCACCTTTTTTGACTTGATCAAAGAAATCTTGTGGATCTAGTTCTCTATTATCTAAATAGTTGACATATTCTGTGCCGTTTAAATTAAATTTTAACGGTAATACGTATAAGTCTAATGACTTAGCTAAACTATCTGGTAAATCAGTTGTTGAATCGGTTAAAACAATATAATTTCCCATACTTATGCCCTTTCTAATGCTTTCATTTTAAAATCTTTTGGAACTTTTTTTAATGCTTCTGCTAAATTTGGTTTACGGCTATCCATATTGTGACAGTCACTTGCAATATAGTCTACTAGACCTGTTTTTAAATATTTTAATGCTTGTTTCTTATAAACTTTCCCATCTAAACCTAAAATAGCGCCACTATTGATTTGAATTTGTGCACCGTAAGACTTCATGAGTACAACCTCTTCCATATCAAGATATGCATAGCGCTCAATATGAGCAATTATTGGTGTAAAACCTTTAACAATCAAATCATAAATGACATCATGAATCGGATCAATTGTTCGTGTAGAAAATTCTACTAATAGATATTTCTGTTTAAAACCTTGGAAGATGAAGGCTTCATAATCTAAAGTTTTAACTGGACTATAACGTACCTCATGACCTAAGTAAAGTGTCATTTGAGGTAAATCGGTAGATACTTTATCTTTAAATGTATTAAAACGTGTTAAATATTCTGTTGAAGATACTTTTTGGGCAGCATTATTCACATGTGGGGTTAAAACCACATGTGAAATACCCGTTTTAAGTTGATATTTAAGTGCTTCCAGTGCCATCTCATATGTCTGTATACCATCATCTACACCGGGTAAAATATGTGTATGCATATCCATCATATATACTACTTATCCTCTACTTTGGATTCCTCAGTATCATTGTAGCCATACCCATAACCATACCCATACATATATGAATATAGTTCACTGCCCTTAACATCGACCTGCGTTAGAACAGTTCCAATAATATTTACCTTATTTTGTCTTAAGGTTTCAATTGCTTCATTAATGACTGTACGTTTCGCTTCTTTTTGAGCAACAACAAAGACAACACCATCTGCTAAACGTGAAATATATAGTGCATCAGATACTGCAATCGTTGGTGGAGAATCTAGAATAACATAATCAAATTCTAATCTTAGTCTTGCAATCAAATCTTTTAATTTTTGAGCTTCTAAGACGTTTACAACCGCAGTTGTTTTTTCACCTGAAACAATATAATGAATATTTAATTTATCTGAATAGTTAACTAAAGTTTTATAATCGATTTTTCCAGATAAATAATCTGTTACGCCTTTTTCATTTGGAGCTTTAAAAACACGATTAATTTTTGGTTTTCTTAAATCAAGATCAACAACAACTACTTTTTTACCCTTTTTACCAATCAAGTGTGCGATATTTGATACGAAGGTTGTTTTACCTGCACCTGCAAGTGTAGAGGTAAATTGAAGTACTTTAAAGTTGCCATCAATGTTAATGTATTCTAAATTGACTAATGTTTTTTGAAATGATTCAGATATAAAAGAAAGTGGTTGTTCATAAGTAACTAAATAATCATATTCTAGATTATTTTCTTTTTGAAATAGTTTTTTTCTTCTCATTTTTTCTTACTCTCTTTCATCTCAATACTTGGAATAACACCAATAACTTGAATGCCAGTACCTTGTTCTAGTTGTTCTTTAGTCATGTATGAATTATTGAATAAGTGTTTAACAAAGGCTAATCCAATACCAACAATACCACCCAACATTAAACCAACAACAATAAATAAGATACGACTAGGTGAATCATCAACTGGTGCACTCGCAGGCGATAGTTCAATGAATGCCCCTCTAAACATGTCAATTTCATTTTCAATTAATATTGTTGTTAAGACGGATGTCATGACTTGTGCAAAATTCCCATCAGAACTGCTATAACTTAATCTTAAGATAAATGATGTATTTGAAGATGATACCGAAATACTACTAATAATCGCACGTGTAGTTAAACTATCTAACAATACCACATGCGCAGGATTTGTAAATAAATTTTTATACTCAGGGTCTTGTAGTTGATCAACAATATGCGGGCTACGTGCGAATTGTGATGCAGTATCTAATAATCTTTGTGAGTTTAAAAGCGTATTTGAATCAATTTGTCCGCCTGTAACGGGTAATTGAAGTAAGACCTCAGATGTTGAACGGTACTGGTCTTCAACAAAATTAAATACGTAAAAAACAGTCACTAAACCTATGAGCATTGTTGATATTGTAATCATAATCCAACTTGCTTTAATGATATTAAATATATCAACTAAACTTAGTCCAGATTCTACTTGCTCTTTGTTTTCTAAATCCATAATGTAATTCTCCCTTTTGATGGCTTTAATTTATTAACTTAATTATAACACACTAAGATATTTTTTGAAACAATGCAATAACTTCGTCAATGTTATTGGCAATCATCGTTAGTGAATCCACCCAAAATGACTTTTGCGTAATATCAATACCCATGGATAATGCAACATCTTCTGCATCAGCCATCGTTGTTAATTTAAGTAGTTTGTCATAGTTTTTAATAAATGATGTTTTATCTTTTAAGTATTGAGCATATAAGCCTTTACCAAAGAGTAGGCCAAATGCATAAGGGAAGTTATAGAAGTTTAAGCCTGCACTATAATAATGTCCTTTAACTAACCACATATATGGATGTAATTGTTTTGGATCTAATCCGTCTTGGTAAGCTTCTTTTTGTGCATCTAACATCCACTGATTCATTTCATGCTTAGAAATTGGACGGTTTGCAGATTCAAAGACCTTAGATTCAAATAAGAATCTAGATAGAATATCAATAATAACTTGTGTATCTCCTTGAAGACCCATTTCTAAAATAGATAGTTTTTCCATATCATCTTTAACAGTTGTTAGTAGATAATCATTCATAATTGCTTCACAAAAAATTGATGCCGTTTCTGCTAGAGGCATCGAATAACTCCAATTGAGTGGTGCATTGTCTTTAATCATATCGCCATGATAAGCATGTCCTAACTCATGGGCAAGGGTTGAAACATTATCTAGTGCACCTGTAAAGTTTAATAAAATTCTTGATTGACCAATTTGTGGTTGGTTTGAACAAAACGCACCACCACGTTTACCCTTTTTAGGGTATACGTCGATCCAGTTTTTATCAAATGCTTTTTGTGCAAAGTTACCTAAATTTGCAGAATATGAACTAAATGCATTAAACACTAATGTTTTTGCTTCATCATATGTATATGTCTTATTTAAATTACCTACTGGGGCAAACATATCAAACCAAGGTAAACTACCCTCATGACCTAAATACTTAGCCTTCGCCTTTAAATAACTAGCAAACTTAGGTCTAAAATCTTTCATTGCCTCAATCATTGCATCTAACGTTTCTTTTTTCATATTTGACTGATCAAGTGTTTTTTCTAGTGCTGAGGTATAACCACGTAGTTCATTCATCGTGTTGACTTCACGTTTAATATTAGTTAGTGCAAGGGCAACAAAATCATCTACTTTTTCATATGCTTCTAATTCTTTTTCATATGCAAGTTTACGCAACGCTTGATCTACATCATATGCCATATTTCTAACATCAGAAAAAGTTTTTGCTTCCCCATTGATTTCAATCATCAGGTTTGCCGTTGCAAGTGTTTGGATTTGCCCCCAAGAACGTGAGCTTAATTCACTTAATTTAGAATATAAAGATTCTTCTGCTTCACTTAATAAATGCTTTGCACCTGATTGGTCTTTTTTAAGGTTATATAGATACTTAGCAATCAATGGTGATTTAGATGCTAAATCATCTAAATCGACAGTTGTTAAATATCTACTAAAAATTACACTAGGTTTGGTTAATTGTCGATAGATTTGGCTTAACTTAGATAAATAGCCTAATGCTTCATTATTAGAAACATCTGTTGCAGAAGAAAGGGATGCAAAACTTCCAATGGTTCTACCTAATACTGTAATTTCTTCATCAAATTTCAAAGATGTTTCAATATATGCAACATCATCTGTAACTTTGCTAGTTAGATGTGTTGCCATATCTTTAACAAGCTTATCTAGCTTTGTTAAATCTTTATTAAATGTTTCGTCAAATCCTTTATATAAATCACTTAAATCCCAATGGATTGGTTTCATATTATTTTCCTCTATTTTCTTATAGTTTATATTATTACTCTGACTTTAGTTCAAAGATTAAATCTCTTAATGCCATTGCACGTTCAAAGTCTAAATCTTTAGCTGCTTGACGCATTAAAGTATCTAGACGTTTGATTTCTTTTTCTTTTTGTTTCTTATCTAATTTTTCTAAATCTATATCTTTATCCGATATAACGCCTTTTAATGAAATATCATCTCGAATATCTTTAACTACTTGGGTTGGTGTTATATTGTTTTGATCATTAAATGCTTTTTGAATACTACGACGTCTATTTGTTTCATCGATTGCTTTTTGCATGGATTCCGATATATTATCTGCATACATAATAACTGCACCATCTATATTTCTAGCAGCACGGCCAATGGTTTGGATTAAGGAGCGCTCACTACGTAAGAAGCCTTGTTTATCAGCATCTAGTATAGCAACCAATCCAACCTCAGGTAAATCTAGACCTTCTCTTAAAAGGTTAATACCGATTAATACATCATATTTACCCATACGCAGTGCCCTTAAGATGGTTGTACGCTCTAGTGATTTTACCTCACTATGTAAATATGCCACTTTTAAACCTAACTCTTTATAGTGTCTAGTCAAATCTTCACTCATCTTAATGGTTAAGGTGGTTATTAATACTCTTTGGTTTTTTTCAATTCTATTTTTAATTTCAAAATATAAATCATCTATTTGACCATTTGTTGGTTTTATTGTGATTTCAGGGTCTAATAGATAGGTTGGTCGAATGATTTGTTCAACAATTGGTAATTGTCTATCTAACTCATAAGGACCAGGTGTTGCAGATAAATAGATGACCTTATCACGTCTAGCGCTAAACTCATCAAACTGTAAAGGTCGATTATCTAGTGCACTTGGTAATCTAAATCCAAAATTTACTAAATTTTCTTTTCTAGAGCGGTCCCCAAAATACATACCTCTTACTTGTGGGATCGTTACATGTGATTCATCAATAATCATTAAATAATCATCACCAAAGAAATCAATTAAGGTTGCAGGTGTCTCACCTGCTTCTCTTAGTGCGATATGTCTTGAATAGTTTTCAATACCCGATGTAAAACCAATTTCTTCTAACATTTCTATGTCGTATTTGGTACGCATTTCAATGCGTTGTGCTTCAAGTAATCTATTTTCTGATTGAAAATAGTGCACTTGATCAGCTAACTCATTTTTAATTCGACGTATACTTTCTTTCATTTTATCTTTACTTGCCATAAAGAGGGTTGCAGGAAATATAGTTGCAAACGTTGTACGTTCTTTGGATACACCTGTTAGTGGATCAAATAAAATAATATCATCTATCTCATCACCAAAGAATGACACACGAATACCTTGACTGGCTTCATTTGCTAAAATAATTTCAACAGCATCGCCTCGTACTCTAAAACTACCACGTTTAAAGTCAATGTCATTACGTTCATAGGTTAACTCAATTAATTTATTTAAAAGGTTATTACGGCCATAATCTTCGCCAACCCTTAAAAAGATTGTAGCATTCTTATAATCATCTGGATCCCCAATACCATAAATACAAGATACAGATGCTACAACAATAACATCATCTCTGGTTAATAAAGATGCAACCGCAGAGTGGCGTAACTCATCAATTTCATCATTAATCGAAGAATCTTTTTCAATATATGTATCACTTGAAACAACATATGCCTCAGGTTGAAAGTAGTCATAATAAGATATAAAGTATTCAACTCTGTTTTCAGGAAATAAAGACTTTAATTCTCCATATAATTGACCTGCTAAGGTCTTATTATGTGCTAACACTAAAGTCTTTTTACCTAGCTTTTGAATGATGTTTGCTATCGTAAAGGTTTTACCGGTACCTGTAGCACCTAAAAGGATTTGTTCTTTGATACCAGATTCAAAATTTTTAGTTAGTTTTTCAATTGCTTCTGGCTGGTCCCCACTTGGTTTATAGGGTGATTTTAATTTGAACAAGTTACCACATCCTTTACGTATAATTAAATGTATTTATTTGTATAAATATATTTAATTAATTTTAACACTTATACATAAAAATAACAAGGAAACAAAAGTATATGGTTCCTTGTTATTGTGTTTGGTTTTGAGGTATATAAAATATATGGATTTTAATTTTTGATTCAATTGAATATAATTAACTACATAGTTCTTCAATAATGGGTAATTGTAGCATATCATAGAAATGACTTGACTTTAGTTCAAATACATAATAATAAATTGTTGAAACAACAAGTAACTTATCATCAAAATAACCTTGATATTCAACTTGAATTAATTCATCACCATTTATTATTTCTGTCAACTGACTAAAATTTGGTAATTCTTTAGTTTGGTTTACCAAATAATTCAACTTTATAAAATGGTGAGTAATTTGTTGTAATATAATATCCATGTTGTACAAGTTAATATCTGTATAGTTTGATTCATTTCCTACTAGTTCCTTGTATCTTAATACCTCTTGTTTGCTTACGGTTCTATCTATAAATTCATTGTCTGGCATCCACTTAATATGTCTCATGGACTCTATCATTGGAAAATTGATTAATAGTAATCCTTTATCTAAGGAATCATTAAAAAACTTGTTCATCGTTTTTATTTTTTCCAAATCAAACTTTGGGTGCTGAGGTTCAAAATCAAATATTAAATAGATTGCAACAAATTCTTTGCTTAACATCATACACTGCCTTTTGATTGTTTCTTTTTCTCTTAATACCAGCGCAATTTCTAAATAGTTGTCAAATTTAAGTTCTTCATAAAGTTCGTAGATTGAAGTTCTATATGAATAAATATTTGTGTCCTCATCTAAATTTAAGATTTTGTTAATTCTCCTGATAATTTTAGGTTCCGCAGTTTCACCTTCTACAATAAAGAGTATATTCTTATCTTCCACCAAACTCCCCACCTTTAAACATTTTTTCTAGATTATGACCTTCTCTCAGCTCACGTTCTGTACAATTAGGTAATGATTTAATTTTACCTTTAAACATTATAAAGTAGCAATCTGGTCTTAATATATTATTAGACATTAAATCTGTGTTATGGGTGGTGATAATAATCTGACTTTTATTTTTTTTTGTTATCTCTAAAAATAAATCTTGGGCTAAAAAAGTGTGAAAGAATGCATCATATTCATCTATGAAAACAAAGGATGCATCTGCTAATCTTTGTATCCAATAAAAATATAATAGTAAGGCTTTAGTACCATTAGAAGCTGTTTCAATGAAGTTATAATCTTTGTATTTATATTCTGCTACTAAAATGTTTTTCCCTAAGTGATCTTTTTTAACATTAAGTTTATAATTAACTTCATTTTTATTCAAATATTTTTCAAATTCTTTTACCTTATCAGCTTCAATAATAGACTCTGTTAATATGTGATTACCATTATCAAAGCCAATGTATTCATTTACGCTAGTTGTAGTTCTAAACCATAACATATTATTGATAAAGTTCATCAGTTTTACTATTATATTATCATTATTAAGGTTTGCATTATATACAATATATCTTAAAACAGATATATTCATGGATTCACCAATTTTAAGACTTTCTGCATTAATATAATTCATGCCAGGAAAATCTCCTTTTTGGGTAGTAAAATTAAATGAAAAGACCTTTTGATCATTTATGACAAGTGTTTCATAAACAAGCTTATCTACATTTTGTTTTTTATACATATATTGTATTTCATACTCACCTATTAAAAAATTATAGGTAAATTCAGCAAGTTCTTCATCACTGTCTCCATTTATATAATTCTTACTTTGCTCTAAACTTCTTTGATTGTCTGTCAAATGCGTAATTAGATCAAATAAAGCTAAGCCAAAGTTACTTTTACCTGACCCATTCTTACCATAAAGTATGGCTGCCTTGATTAAGCCATTTTTAATTGCAAAAGTATTAAATTTATAATCTCTAAAATCTGTAAAATCAAAAAACATTTCATCTTTGAAACTTTTATAGTTTTTAACAGCAAATTTCTTTATCATGATAATCCTCCATAACAATTTTACAACAGTTGTAAATATTTGTCAATTATTCCGTAATTTTTTTACGGAATAATAAAATGGTCTAAATGTATTAAAGCACTATATTTAAGGAACTTTATATATTCATATATTGTCCTCTAAACTATAAAAATATCCTAAATTTAAAAAATCAACTCACTTAATAATTGTAAAGATCGATGTTATCTTATCTTTTTATACTTAGTATATACAAGATGCATAAAAGCACATATAAGATACAAGCCCAATTTCTTGATTTATTGAGTTAGTTGATTATAATGTATAAAGCAACATGATTTCAATGAATGGATGGTTTTAAGTTATGCGTTTTATATTAGAAATATTAGATTCAAAAATGATTAGACCAGAAGGTTATGGCAGCTTAGAGGTTAGTTGGTTTCACTACTTATCTTTACTTATTGTAGGTATACTGATTATTCAATGTACAATTAGTTTTAAACGTCATACAGATCAAAAAGTAAAGAAAACTATTTTAATTACTGGTATTGTAATGATTGTATTAGAAATATATAAACAAATTATTTTTACCTATCAAGCAAATGCTTACCAGTGGTATGCATTTCCGTTCCAGTTTTGTTCAACACCAATGTATTTATTTATAGTTTATGGTTTAAATAAAAATGAAAAAATAGATCACTATTTAATTTCCTTTTTAGCAACCTATAGTACTTTTGCTGGTTTAGCAGTTATGCTATACCCTGCAGATGTCTTTGTTGACACCATCGGTATTAATATTCAAACAATGATACATCATGGTGCAATGGTAGTTATTGGAATAAGTTTATTACTTGCTAAAATGAAACTAAATTATAAATACTTATTTAAAGGATTTGTAGTATTTGCAATTCTTGGTGGTATAGCAATCATTGCAAACACTTTATTTAATCTTCAAAATATTGATGCCACATTCAATATGTTCTTCATCAATGAACGTTTTGAAAATCATCTACCCATTTTAGGCAGTATTCAACCACTTGTTCCACATTTCATCTTCTTAGTTATCTATTTTGTAGGCTTTAGTTTGGTTGCAACACTCATGTTTACTTTAGGTTTGTTCTTTAGACAGTTATTATATAAAGAACATATTAGATTCATTGAATTATTTGCATAATAAAGGGTACAACAATCTGTACCCTTTTTGATCATTATTTATTTAGTAAATACATTTACTACTTTTGGTAAATCTTTTTTTCTACCAAAGATAAATACATCATCTTTAGGTTTTAATATTGTATCTTTATCTGGTAACAACATCTTACCTTCGCGTTCAATTAAAAGGATATTAATTTTATATATACCTCTTAAGTCAAGATCAATAATTGGTGTTGGTTCAAAGTCCTCTTGAATACTAATTTCATAAACATCAAAATCATTTTTGATGTTAAAGTAATCAATAACATTACCTAAAGCAATCTTATTTGCAACACGCTCAGATGCAATACCTAGTGGTGATACAACATCGGTTGCACCAACAAGTTTTAAGATGTTTGCATAATCTTCTTCATCTGCTCTAGCTGTAATATGTTTTACGCCTAGTTCCTTTAATTTAATAATTGTAATAATACTAGCTGTTAAGTTATTTCTTTCGTTTTGACCAAAAGCAACAATAACGTGATCCACATTAGAAATCCCACTATTTTTAAGTGCTTCTTCATCTGTGGCATCGCATACAAAAGCATTTGAGATCATTTCACTTGCTTTTTTTACGGAATCTTTATTATTATCAATAGCAATAATTTCAACATTTAATTTTGTAAAACTTTCTACTAAGTTTAAACCGAAACGGCTTAACCCAATAATACCTATAATCTTTTTCATATTATAATCATCCTATCATCATCTTTTCTTCAATATATTCTATCGAATCAATACCTTTTTTATACCATTTAAAATTAAACACACTAATGATTGTAATTGGACCTACACGTCCCATGAACATAATGATGCTCAATACTATTTTACTAAAATTTGATAAACTTGGTGTTAAATTCATTGATAAACCGACATTTGCAAATGCAGATACAACTTCAAAGATTGCCCGATCTAGTGTAATATCTTCAACAATTAATATGAGTGAAGTTGCTGTTAAGACGATTAACATTGCTGTGGTTAATAAAATACTAGCTTTATGTTTGGTTTCATCAGAAATCAAACGGTTATAGGTTGTTGTTTGTTTCCCTTTAGCAAAACTAAATATATTCTTTAATAATGCATATACAGTCGTTGTCTTAATCCCACCACCGGTTGATGATGGTGATGAACCGATAAACATTAAAATTGTTACAATAAGCAGAGCTAGCGATGAGATGGTACCAATATTGATTGTGGAAAACCCGGCTGACCTTAATGTAACACTCAAGAAGAATGCTTCTAAGAAAGTGAAGCTTCTACCATCTACTTTTGATAATAAGAAGAATAATGTACCACCAACCCATAGAATTAAATTCATTCTTAATACAATCTTAGAATGTACCATTAAATCTTTATATTTTCTTTTTTCTAAGATATCATTAATTACAATAAATCCTAATCCACCCAGCATAATCATAAATGCTGTATTTAAGTTCAATAGGATATGACTATTAAAGGCTCTTAAACTTTCATCACCAATAATATCAAACCCTGCATTATTAAAACTTGATATAGCATGAAATAAACTAATACCTAAAGCATCCATTAATTCATAGTGGTTAATAAATACACTAAAATTAACAATGAAGCCTATACTTTCAATAACTAAACTATATAAAATAATCTTTTTAACTAACTTCACCATACCAGATAAACTATTTTGATTAAAGCTTTCTTTAATCAAAATACGGTTTGATAACCCAATTTTAGCTCCAATTAAATACATTAAGAAGACCGAAATGGTCACAACACTTAACCCACCAATTTGAATTAAAGCACCTAATACAACCTTGCCAAAAGGACTTAACAGTAAAGATATATTAGCAACCGGTGATAAACCGGTAACAGTTACTGCAGATGTAGAGACAAAAAGTGCATCAACAAAACTTAAATGACCGCCATCTGCTTTAGATACTGGTAATATAAGTAGGATAGCACCCATTACGACAATGGATAAGAATGATAAAACGATTATGACATATGGTGATAATTTTTTCATTAGAATAAGTCATCTTTCTGTTATGAATTCATACATAAATATATTATACTCTATTTTCTACTTGTTATTAAACTCTGGAATAATATTAGTGATTTTTATGATGCTAAATATATAAAATATGGCTTGATAAAAGTGAATTTTTTTACCAAACCATACATATAAATTTAACTTTTATTAATCCACTTGATCTTTATAATATCGATTTATCTTGACCAAACTAAGTGATTCAATAAAGCCTCAGCTTTACTACGATTAAATAATATTCTAACCATTTCATAAATAAACTCAACAACTGTGCCTGAACTTCTTGATGTTACGAAATTACCCGTTTGAATAACCTTAAGATCTGGACGATAAATACCACCCTTGACATCCGTTTCAATACCAGGGTAACATGTAAATTCTAAACCTTCTAGTAATCCCATATATCCTAGTAATCTTGGAGCAGCACAGATTGCTCCAATAAGTTTATTATGATTTACAAAATGCATGATGATATCATTTAAAACAGTATGTTTATTGTATATACCAGCAATATAAGGACCCCCTGGAACAATTAAAAAGTCATAGTCTTCTAATTTGATTTCATCAATATGATAATCCACATGTACCTTCAGTCCGTAACCTGTCCTTACTGTTTTTTCAGGGTTTGTAGTGACTGAATTGACTTCTACAGCTGCCCGTCTAAGCAGCGCACGCGAAGAGATACCTTCATTATCTTCCATGCCATTTTCAAATATTATTAGACCTTTCATATCCTACACTCCTTAAATTAACTGAAATAATTATAATATAAAA
Organism: uncultured Acholeplasma sp.; assembly: GCA_964600775.1. GTDB lineage: Bacteria > Bacillota_I > Bacilli_A > Acholeplasmatales > Acholeplasmataceae > Acholeplasma. The sequence continues at coordinate 1,136 of CAZRKJ010000018.1, read as the reverse complement.
CCCATTTTATAGCAAATATTTTGGCGTTATTTGCCATTTTATCTTAAGCATTAAAATGATTGATAATATTGCTGCCAATATATTTGCAAACAACATGCCATACCAAATACTATAGGCTCCAACATTAGTAAATGTCATAAATATATATAATATCGGTATTCTAAATATTAATAACCTTGCAAAACTAATGATAATCGGTATGTAACTATGACCAGAAGCATAGAATATTGCAATAGCAACCTGCATAATTGCCCAAGCAATGACTGTATGACTATAGGTATTCATGGCATTAATTGTATGCCTTATAATCTCTGTATCTTTTGTAAACAACTCTATAATTGGCCTTTGAAATAGATATAAACCACTTATTGTAATGATGGATAATCCAATCCCCATGATGAGTGCAATACCAATAGCATGTTTGTTTCTATCATGGTGTCCTACAGATATATTTTGAGCTAGTATGGTAATTAATGCAGCACCCACAGATGAGGAGATTGTAAAGAACAAACTATTTATTTTATTTGTTAAGCCATATGCTGCAATCACACTTGGTTCAAATTGTGTTGTAAACAAATTTACAATCACATGCGAAAAATTAAGTGATGTTTTTTCAATTAATAACGGTGTAATCATAATTAAAAATGGCACCAATAAGGCTTTATTGTATTTAAAATCACTCATACTTAATTTGAATTCGTGACGCATAAACCATAGATCAATAATTGCCACAATAAAGATAAGTGCATAAGATATGATGGTTGCTAATCCTAAACCCAAGACACCCATTTCTAGCTGATGTACTAAAATAATTGATAAAATTATTTTTAATATCATTGAAGTAAAACTCGTAATCATTGTATGTATATTTTCACCACGAGCAGCCTTATAACTAAAATAAATATCACCAATAAATTTAAATGGTAAGCCAATCAAATTGTATTTTAAATATAGGTTTGCTAAACCTTCATAAGATCCATCAGCATTAAGTAATCTAACGATTTGAAATGAAAATAAAGCACCACTCAAACTAATAATTATAGATAAAACGCCTGTAATTAACAATACCATACCCATGGTATTTTTGGCATTTTTTAATTGAGATTTACCAATATAACGAGCAACTATAGCTGTTG
>CAZRKJ010000017.1:0-18185 GCA_964600775.1 uncultured Acholeplasma sp. | reverse complement strand
CATAATAATTACCTCCTTATTTTGATTTTTCTAATAATTTTTCAATATCTTTTGCAATTTTTTCTGGTTTAACTAAAGGTGCATAACGTTTAATGACGCGACCATTTTGATCGACTAAAAACTTAGTGAAGTTCCATTTTATCGTCTTATTTAAAAACCCCTTTTGATGTCTTTTTAAATAAGTATATAAAATGGATTCTTCAGGACCATTAACTTCTATCTTTGAAAATCTTTTGAAATCAGTTTTATATTTGTTGACACAAAACTCATCAATCGTCTCAATACTATCCTTAGCATCCTTAAATTGGTTACTAGGGAAATCTAATATTTCAAAACCTTTGTCTTTGTATTTATCATATAGTAGTTGTAGTCCATCGTATTGCGGTGTAAAAAAACATGTGGTTGCGGTATTAACTATCAGTAACACTTTCCCCTTATATATATCTAGTGTAACTACATTATTATCTTTGTCTTCAACTCTGATTTGGTATAAACTCATTTTGATTCCTTCCTTTATCAATTTTTAATTATTGAAATTTTTATAGTATAATTAATATATCTATCTATCTATGATTTGAGGCTGACATGATATCTATTGCATTATGTGACAATGAAGACATCTATTTAGAACGTTATCATTCTAAATTAGAGTCTCTTGCTAAGAAATTAAATATTAATTTAGACATCATTCGTTTTTCAAGTGGCGAATCTTTATTGTTTTATTTAGAAGATCATCCAAATAAATTTCAACTCATATATTTAGATATTGTCATGGGTGGTATAAACGGTATTGAGACCGCTTTGCAAATAAGAAAACTTAATACATTTGTTAAACTTGTATTTTTAACAACTTCTAAAGATTTTGTCTATAGTGCCTTTGATGCAAATGCAACCAACTATTTAATCAAAGACTTACATGATGATAAGTTTGACCAAGTTTTCAATAGTGTATACAAAGAAATCAAACAAAATCATAATCAACCTGCGCTAACTATTTCTACTAAACAAGGTAGTATCTTTGTCCCTTACCAAGATATCGCATACTTTGAAAGTGTTAAACGTATTCTTGTATGCCATAAGTCTAATAAACAAAAGATTGAGTATTATTACAAAATTAGTGATTTACATGAAGAACTAAAATCTAAGGATTTTGTTTTAGTTCATAGATCTTTTTTAGTCAATATGCAATATATCTTAAAATTAACTAAGACCGATGTTTATTTAAAAAATGGTGTCATATTGCCTGTTTCTAGAAACAACTATGATGCTACAAAAACTCAATTGATGCACTACTTAAATAAAATTAAACTATAGAAGGTAACTACTGTATGCATATCATATATTTACTTATCGCCATTCTGACATCAACCATATTTTCTTTCTTTTATATTCGAATTTATTCGAAGTTTTTTAATTTAAGAAAATATTATTACCTAGGGTTTATTTTGTTTCTGGTTACTATTTATATTCAGTTTATTACAACACTACCCTTAGGCATAGATGTAGGTTATCTAGGTCTATTATCGTTTATTACCTATCCACTAGCTTTAAGTTTGGTTTACAAAACTAATATTTTTAATATCGCTTTTCTATCTTTAAATGCGATACTAAAGATTTATGTAAATTTTATTTTCTTTGCTGCTAGTTTTGCTTTAATTGAGCAACAACAATTTACCTTACTTTGGATATTTAACTCTGAGTATTATCACTTGAGTCAAGGTTTATCTTACCTTGTTTCATTTATCTTACTAATCTTTTTTGATAATCTACTTTTATCCCATAAACTTAGAGATTTCTTTTTACAACGTAGCAACTTATTACTAATCATTTCAATCCAAGGGATTTTAACAATCAACATGATTTGGATGAGCGCAACCATAGAAATCTTACCTTATGTTTGGTATAACACTATCTTAGTCTTACTGGCATTTAGTGTGGATGGTATCTATTTGATGCTACGTTTATTTACTGCAAATTCTACATACTTTAGTGTCTATAAAACACATACGGATACCTTAAGAAAACAATTAACTTTCCAACTAGATCACTATAAGAGTTATGAGGCTCAAACTCAAGAGTTACTACGCTTTAAGCATGACTATGATAAGGTATTAAAAAGCATAGCTTCCTTAATTGATAACCACGATTATGATGCGATTAAAGGTATTGTCAAAGATTCTAATGCCGAACTTGATAACATTCAAGTTCGTTATAAAAAGTATTCTAATAATTTGATTGTTGATGCACTATTAAATGACTATCAAAAGCGTTTTTCTAGTATCGGTGTTGTTTTTGATTCTTTAGTCTATCTTAACATGAATGATGCTATGACCGATATCAATTTAATAAAACTTTTTTACAACATCTTAGAGAATGCTTATGAATCTTTAACCTATGTAGATAACCCTGATGTACGTCTATTTAAAATTGAAAGTACTAGAGTTGATGCTTATATGAAAATATCTTTTATGAATACGATGAATCCACTATATTCAAGCTTAAATGTTAAGACCACTAAAAAGGATAAACTTTCACATGGCTTTGGAACTTCAATTATTGATAACATACTAGACCAATACCATGGTTTTTCTAATAGATATACAACAATTCAACATGGTGTGTCTTATTATCACTTAGAGATTTTTTTACCAATCAAGGTTGAATAAGTCATTATTTTTTAGGACACATTGGAAAAAATATTGGTGTATGTTTTGCATAAGTTTGATATGCTAAATTATCTTTATATTTCTTTTCTAATAGTGGTATGCCTGTAACAAATAACAATAAGTATGTGATGATGATAGGACTTACTAATCCAATTAGATTTAAAGGATTTAAGGTAGCTAAACTAACAATTGTTATACCCCACCAAATCGTTGCTTCACCAAAGTAATTTGGATGTCTGGATAATTTCCAGACATTTTTTTGCATAATCTTTCCTTTATTCTTAGGATCTTTTTTAAACTTTGCAAGCGAATGGTCTGCTAATACTTCAAAGACAAAACCAATCACAAATATAATAGTTCCAAAAGTTGCTAAAATAATACTAAATATACCAAACACCTCATTATTTAAAACATTTGTTAATATGATTGGTAATCCAATCATATAGCTAAATACCGATTGGGTTAAAAAGACATATACTAAGGCTTTTAATCTTAAGTGTGTTTGCCATTTACGTTTAAAGTTTTGATATCTAAAGTCTTCTGGTTTATTAAAATTTCTTTTAAATAGATATGCCGATAATCTAACACCCCATATAATTGTTAATCCAGTAACAATTAGTCCTGTGATGCTGTATTGGTTACCAAGTATGAGTGAGCTTACTGCACTAACTGCAATACCCATACCCCATGCAATATCAACTAAACCATTATTGTTTTTTACTTGAGCAATTACATACCAAATTAGAAAGTATGCTAACAATATTAAATATATATATAAGAATGTCATTTTTCAACCTCTCTTTTTTTACTTTTCGAATTAATAATTAACTACTCTTACTCGGTTACAAATCTTTTATATATTAAATAAGTAACGGTTGCGGTTGTTATTGTTAAGACTGTTCCCCAAATCAAATCTACAACTACAATGATGATTGGAAAATCAATCATCGTTGCATAATTAGTTAGATCATATGCACCATATGTAGCAAACCCGTATAATGCAGCCAAAAGTAATGTTTGAACATAAGATTTTCTTTCTATTCCTGGCTTTAAAACTAGAAATACTAACCCTAATACAAAAGCAACATAAAATATAACTGCCGGAACTACCTTAAAGTTTGGTGCTAACAAGTGTCCTAAGTGTTCTTGGTAAAAGGCTTGTGCAACCACACCTAACCATATCAGATCAATAACTAAGAACGTTGCCATTGCCACACCAAATAAAATTAAAATCTTTTTCATGTTTCTTCACTCCTTTTTGTCTATTTTAAGTATATGTCAAACGTTTATACTTAATTACTAAATGTAATCAAATGTGTGCTTAATGTCATAAGAAGCGAAAAAAAAGTTGTAGCACATTTAATTGTCTACAACTTTTCTAATGTATTTACATATTCGATATATGCTTCCATATTAAATTTTCTAACCAAGCCTTGTGCGTTCATGTACCTAATTTTTCCAAATACTGGTCGTTCTTGCCATGCCCGGTCGTGTTTGCCAAAATTCCATGCAATGTTACCATATGAATTAGGGTTTCTGCCATCAATAAAATATTTATTATTTAAGTATACAATGATTTCATATGCATCTTTCATCGAACTAGACCATTCCATAATCTTTTTAGCCCAATACATACGCATATAGTTTGCCATAAAGCCTGTAATCCGAGCTTCTGTCATTGCTGCATTAAAATAGATATCATGGGTTAAACTATTTTCTATTTGATCTTTACTATAAATATGTGTACGTATGTCATCTGCGTGTGCATGCATTGTCTCATATGCCCAAGGTTCTGTCATTGATTCAAATCTGTCATAATCTTTATGGTAGGTTACAAAATTATAAGCTAACTCTCTACGTGTAATTAACTGTTCGATAAATTGATCAGCTAAAGGACCATGATTTTTATATGATGGATGTTTAAAGAGTCTATTTAAAATATCTTGAATATCTATTTGACCAAACTGAACGTACATAGATAGATATGACTGAATATGTAAGGCTGGTTCAGATCTTAAATCATATACTTTTAGTTTTTCATCTAGAAATGTATTCAAATGATAGACAGCATTTGAATACCCGCCTACAAATTTTTTAAAAGGTTTGATACTTTGATCAATTGGTAGTTTTGATATAAAGTTTTGTATATTTGAAATATCTACACTTTTACCTACAATTAATTTACTTTTATTAATTAACTCTAAGTCCTTTTTATAATCCATGTAGTCATACATTTTTTTCATCACATTAGGGCGTAATACGTATGCACCATATGCAGCTTTAGGATATAGTGATTCTACTGGAATTAATACTTCAGTTTCAATTTGAATAATATCTAATGTATAGTTATTTTCAGTAATTTGTTTATATAGGTCATTGCGCATTTTTCTTTGAGGTTTTAAGTACCCTCTATCCATAATTAAGGTATCTGAAGATTCTAAATATGGTGTAATTGTGTTTTGAACCTCACCAAATGTAATAACAAATTCTATACCTTTTATTTCAAATGCTTTTGTAAGTTCTACTAGACCTTCAAGCATAAATGTATAATGTCTTAAATTAGCCTCTGGATAACTTGGAACAATATTAAATAAAACAATTAATGGTAAACCTTTTTTGTTGGCTGTATCTATTGCATAATTTAGTGCATGATTATAGTGGATACGTTGAGCTGATTGCATCCAATATAAAATATATTTTCCATTATCTAAAGTAGTTTTTTTATGGATTATTTTTATTCTATCCTTATGCATAAATGGCCTTCCTATAAGGTTTAAACTGAGTTTTGTTTAGAAATTTTATATGCTTCTTCAACCGCAAATCTAATTTTTGTTATACAGTCTTTCTTTGTTTTAGGGTAGACATAATATGTGTCGTTTTCTGTAGATATAATGACAGCTGCACCCTTTGTTTTATCTACTTTTTTGAACATAAATTCAATATGTATTGTATAAAGCGTACTAGATGCTTTAAATAAATCTAATGGTCCATCAAGATCTTGTCCTGTTAGGTGTATACCTTTGATTGTATGTGTAAGTTTTCCATCACCTAGCGGGATAAACCCTTTGGCATTCCTTAATGATTCAATATACACATCGTCTTCAAAATGATAGGTACCATTATCTAACTCATTTCTAGTAAATTGTCTTTGAGCTTCGTACCAATCTGGTACATGATCGAACTTTGTTTCTTTATCAAGGTTTTTAAGCTTTCCGTAAATAGATAGTTCATGTGTATCGCCACAATGTAAACATTTAATGGTTGTGCCTTCTGCATACATTTGGTGTTCAGTTAAACAGTTTTGACACTGATAAAGCACACGGTTTAAAGCAAATGCTCTATTTTTATCTTTAATTGCTATCTTATTGTCATACTGATATTGCCACTCATCATACTTAAATGCTTCTGTTATACGAGATTTTATTTCATCTATACTGATAGTTTCTAAATCTTTTTTTGTAATAACTTGTGTTAGATCTGCCTTGAGTGGAATTTTTCTTTGTTTTGGCATCATGTAGTTTGGTTGTGTTAGGAAATTACCATGCATATTTAAGACAACTACAGGATGATTTAAAATCTTTACAGCTTTAAACAAAGAATCCGGTAAAATAGCATCCGTACCTATAACCGAGTAGGCACTTTCGGCATAAAGTGTCGTGATAACTTTTAATGTATCTAAACTATATTTTATATTTCTAAATAAGACTTTATCTTGTGGTGTAAATTTTCTTTTACCAATACCACCAACATTTCTTAACAAATATTCTTTACCAACAAATCCATCAAGTGCAACCACATAAGTTGCAGGATGTGGGAATATTGCACGTGTTTGAACTTTGAAGTCTATAAAGGCATGATGCGTACATAAGAGTAAATATGGTGGTTTTAAACCATCCATATTTACTTTATTTATCTTTAGATTACGATAAAACGTTGTTGGTAGTGAAAGTATCCATTTTATAGGTGTTAAAAACCATTTTTCTTTGACTGGTTTTTTTTGCATATCGAATGGTACGGTATCATATGTTTTCTTCATTTTTCTTCTGCGCTTTTTTAGAATAATATATTCTTAGGTGTTCTAGGAAACGGGATGACATCACGAATGTTTTCTACACCTGTGATATAAATTAAAAATCTTTCAAATCCTAGTCCGAACCCTGAGGTTTTTACCCCACCATAACGACGAAGATCTAAGTACCATTCTAAATCTTTAACTGGTACATCCATTTCTTCCATACGTTTGAGTAAATAATCTAAACGCTCTTCTCTTTGTGACCCACCAACAAGCTCACCTGAACCAGGAACTAATAAGTCAACAGCTGCAACAGTTTTTTGATCATCATTTAAACGCATATAGAATGCTTTAATGTCTTTTGGCCAGTCTGTAACAAACACCGGGCCATTAAATACTTTTTCTGTTAAATATCTTTCATGTTCTTTTGCAAGGTCTTGTCCTTGAACTGGCTTGTTTTCAAATTTTTGATTTGCTTTTAATAAAATATTAATAGCTTCTTCGTGTTTAACACGGTTAAAGGTTGAATGAATTAATTTATCTAACTTTTCTAATAACCCTTTTTCAACAAATTTATCAAAGAAAGCCATTTCTTCTTTTGCATGTTCTAAAACATATTTTGTTACAAATTTAACCATATCTTCAATCACTTGCATATCATCGTTAATATCTGCAAAGGCAATCTCAGGCTCAATCATCCAAAACTCAGATGCATGGGTTGTTGTATTAGAGTTTTCTGCTCTAAAGGTTGGTCCAAATGTATAAATATTTCTAAAGGCGTGTGCATAAGCTTCACCTTCTAGTTGACCTGTAACCGTTAGATTTGCTTCCTTACCAAAAAAGTCTTTAGTATAATCAATTTTACCTTCATCTGTTTTAGGTAATTTGTTTAAGTCTAGTGTTGTGACTTTAAACATCGCACCAGCACCTTCACCATCATTAGCAGTTAAAATAGGTGTGTGTACATAAACGTAATCTTGTTCTTGAAAGAACTTATGTATTGCATATGCTGCAATACTGCGTACTCTAAATACAGCTGAAAAGAGGTTTGTTCTTGGTCTTAGGTGACCAACCTCTCTTAAAAATTCTCTCGTATGCCTTTTTGGTTGTATTGGATATGTCTCATCTGCATGACCAATTAACTTAATTTCTAGTGCCTTAACTTCAAATGGTTGGCTTCTTTCTGGTGTTAATACTAAATAGCCTTCAACCTCAATAGAAGAACCCACACTTAAGCGTGTGACTTGTTCAAAGTCTTTGGTTGTGGCACGCTCATAAACAACTTGAATGGTTTCAAAGAATGTACCATCATTTAGGTTTATGAAGCCAAATTCTTTTTGATCACGGTGATTACGTATCCAACCTTTTAAAGTTATCTTTTGATCCTGGTATTTACTAGGGTCTTTATATATCGTTCTAATTGTTTGTTCCATATTCATGCTCCTTTTTCTATATAATAATAAAGTCCTTAGACTAAAATTAGTCTAAGGACGAGAAATTCGCGGTACCACCTTAGTTCTAGAAATAATATTCTAGCGCTTTGAACTTATGTAACGGATAAGTTTGCCGGACAGTTCTACTCATGTATAACTTCATTTTCTTCTGTCTCTAAAAAGTGTTAATTCAAACCAAGTTATTTGTTAATTTCCACCATCCATTAACTCTCTATAAAAAAACTATTGGCTTTACTTGTCTTTTTTATGATTTTTATTTATATTCGTATGTATATTGTATCACTAAATTATAAATATTAGTCATCTATGTTAATATTATCAAAATCAGATGCTTCTATTTTATATACATTCTTATTTAATCTATTCATTGGCTTATCTATATTATCAATTGATTTGATTAATCTTTGAATATCCGCTTTAAACTGAGCCCATCTTTCAAAGAACAACCTGTAGTCATTAAATAGTTTTGTAAGTTCAAGACGCATGTTTTCTGCATTCTTTTCTTTCTCTAAATCCTTATGAATGATTAAAATCATCGTAAGCATATAAACCAGTGTTGTAGGAGATGTGATCCAAACCTTTTTTTGTTGTGCATAGGTAACTAAATGCATGTAGTTTGCTTGAATTTCTGAGAATACTGCCTCACTTGGAATAAACATTAAGGCATAGTCTGTAGTTTCATTTAAGATGATATATTTTGATGATATATCGTCTACATGTTTCTTAATGTTTTGTTCAAATAATTTCGATGCTTGCTTACGTTCTTGTTCGTTTATAGATTCATCGTTCATACGTATATAGTTTTCAAGTGAAAACTTAGAGTCTATTGGTACATTTAATGATTTTTGCATACCAAAGACCATGGCATCAACAATCGCATTGTTAGATAGTTTGTATTGTTTTGAAAATAATGTTTCGTTATTTTCACCAAAAACGTTATTAAGTATTTGATAGAGTTGAACCTCACCATACATGCCACGAGATTTTTTATCTGATAGATATGTTTTTAGATCTGTCACATGACCAGATAGACTTTCGATATTTTTTTGTGTTGTATCTATAATTGCTAGTTTTTCAACCATATTATTAAAGAGTTTGTCACTTGATTGAAAGCCTTCCTTAAGTCTATGTTCAACTTTTTCATTCATTTGTTGTAGATCTGTATTTAACTTACTTGAGACAACTTCTCTAAACTGATTAAATGTTCTTTCAATTTCTAGCTTTGATTGTATATTTTGTTTATCTATCTCTGTTTTGAATTTTGTTTCTAGATTTTCAATTTTAGAAATCAATTCTTGCTGATTTCTACCCTTTGTTTCATCATTTATATTTTGTGGTTTTTTAATGATTAGGATAATTAATACAACGATTAAAGCAATTAAAACACTTAAACCTACAACAATAATTATTTCAATACTTGTCATATTATGCCTCCACATCTTCTAGATAGTAAACATGAATACCGTCAGACTTTGTTTCTTTATAAATTGTAATATAGGTGTCATCAGATAATAAAATATCATACATAGAAGGATAAAGCCCTGCACCATTTAAATTATAGCTTGTACCTAATTCTTTATTAATTTGACTAAATGCGCGCGTTACCAAATCCGAACAATAATACTTATATTGGGTATCCACCAAAAATAAGTAATTATATAGACCACGATTTACCTTATCTTGAGCATAATCTAGTGCAATATCAATTTCATCATCTTTTGTTGCTACATCTAAAAATTTTAATCTGGTTGCTATGATTTCATCACGGTAAAATCTACCATAATACGGGTATTCGGGATGAGATTCGTTTCTAAATGGCGTCATCCATGTGTTATTTGTTGCTTGTACACTTAACCCTAAACTGTTTGTTTCATCATAACCTCTAAACATGATGGCATCAAAAATTATTCCAAAATCAATTGAACCACTATCCGTAATTCCGGTTGATTGATAAATTCGATTATTTTCACCTACAAGTGCAGTATGACCGCCCAACCAATATCCATATATTTGATCAACAACAGGTACATAAGGAAATGGTGATTCAAATGTTATTAATATATCCCCTTTAGTACCTGGATTTACTTTTGCCTCATCATAAAAGACATTACGTGTATCATTAAGTTCATAATCATAAGTTCGTTTAACTTTATGGTAAAAATAAGTGGTACCATGTTGGTTCACTTCATATGTTTCATATGCACGTGATTTAAACTCATTTATTAACTGATTTTTCTTTATGTTTTCATATGTGGACTCACCTATGAAATATGCAATTAAAATAATAAAACCTAATGCAATATATTTAAATATTTTTTTAATTATTTTTCTTATTTTCATATATAAATTATAACACCAATCAGTTAATTTATTTCGTTCATTTTACACTATAAAAATATCTCCTACCGAAAGGAGATATTTTTGATTATTTATTTTGTAGGTCGAATAATGATAGCGCGTTCTTCGCCTTCACCTTCAGAATAGGTTTCAACATCACGCCATTCACTTAGTTTAGCGTGTACAATACGGCGATCAAATGCATTCATTGGGTCTAATTTCACTGCAATTTGACTTCTAGCTACATCTTTAGCTGTCTTAGTAGCAAGAATTTCTAGTTGGCGTTTTCTAGATGCATGATAATTACCAATATCCAGTGTAATTAATAATTGATCATCTACAAATGTAGATAAATGATTTCTCAATAACGTTTGAATAGCTAGTAATGTTTTACCTTCTTTACCAATTAATAGTGCATTTTCATTGGTTTGTAGTCGGTATACAAGTGTTGATTCATCTGGTGATTGGATTTCCATTTTTACTTCAGCACCTAATCCAGATACAATGCTTTCTAAGTATTGTTTGCCTTCTATTGTTAAATCAATGTTTGGCATTGCTTCATAAAGTGTTGTACTACCTACGCCTAAAAAGCCTTTTTTCTCTTTAACTATGTCTAGTTTAAGTTTACTTTCAGCAATTTTTAGAATATCTGATGCTTTTTTAGTTGCTTCTTGAAGCGTTTTAGCTTCAACTTCAATTTTCTTTAGCATGTCTAACCCCTTTCTTAGATTATGCTTTGAGCTGCTTTTGATTTTTCGTATTTTTGTTCTGATAATCTTCTATTAATAAATGATTGACCAATGGAATATATATTACCAATGACCCAGTAGAAACCTAAGGCATTTACTGATGTAATTGTTGTAAGTACCATCATTGCAATCATCACACGTGATACAGTTTGCATCGTTTTTGCTTGTTGTTCTGCTTGAGCAGTTTTTACTTGTGTACCTGTATTTTTTGCATAGCTTGGTTTTTTCTGTGATAAGTGTTGTAGTAACCACATTGAAGCACCTACAAGTGCTGCTAATACATAGCTCATGAAGTCATTAAATCCACCTGCAGATAAATCAATTAAGCCAAAGAGTATCGTAGAGTTATTAACGTTTTGTGCATAAATACCACCAGGTATTGTTATACGGTAAACCGTTTGGAACATCGCAAGGAAGATTGGCATTTGTAGGATTGGTGTGAAACATCCTAAAATAGAAATACCATGTTTCTTATATAGTTGCATTGTTTCCATTTGCATCTTTTGCTGAGATGCTGGATCTTTTTTCATTGCATATTTATTTTGTAGCTTAGTAAGTTCTGGTTGTGCAAGTGCCATTTTAATGGACATATCGTTTGCTTTAGCATAAATTGGCCAAGCAATCGTACGTACAATGATGGTTGCAAATATAATACCGATACCAAAACTCTTTAACCCAAACATTGATGCGAAAAATTGCATCAAGAATGAAATTGGAATAATAAATACCCAGTCCCAAATGTAACCTAACCATGTGTTTTCCATTTCAGTATGGATTGGTAATTGGTTATCTGCAGGTTTATATGTTTGGTTGTTAAATGTTACAACTGTATCATTTATATCATGGAATGAGAACGTCATTAAGTTATCTGAACTCATTTTAAAGACATTTTGTGCATAATTTTCAGGTTTTGTTAAGTATTTAACTACATTATCGCCTGATTCTTGCATAACAGCTGAATTAGATTGTGTATTGTATCTTGCAGAAATAACATGTGCATTTGCTAAATCTATTTCATTCGTAATAACAGTAAAGAAAAGTGCATTCACATTTCTTATTTTTTCTGCATCATCTTCAACGCCATATGTTGGGCTTAATGCAGATACAACAATTTGATTAGGATTAGCAACTGTATCCTCATAACCTGCTTCATATACATATACATTATATGATAAGCCACGAACTGTAATTTCATAAACGTTATTTCCTAATGAATTTCTTGTTACTTCGGTTGAGGCAATGCTAACTTTAGAAGAAGTTTTATTTTTTTGAATTGAATAAAACTCAAAATCTCCTAATTCTATGATTGGTCCACCAGCATTGGTTTCCTCAAGTGTATAAACAATTTTGTTTGGTGATAAGAATGTATCAATTTCGCTTGTATCTGGTGAACAAGCAACCAATACTAGACCAAGAACTAACACCGTAAGTACTGCTAAAATTTTACGCATTTAACGTATCCTCTTTTTCTATTAATTTTGCTTTGATGAGCAATTTAGTTATGTTGTCTTTAATATCTTTATAAGATAAACTATTCGCTTGTTGTCTTACAACAATAACAAATCTATAGTCTGACTTTATTTTATCTTTGTAACTTGAAACAATATATCTAAGTCGTCTTTTTGCTTGGTTTCTATTTACGGCATTGCCATATTTACGACCGATCGATATTGCATACTTGAAGTGAGGTAAATCATGTTTTATATAATATATTACAAAATATCCGTTACCAACGGATTTTTTCTCTTTAAAAACTAAATCCAATTCTTCTTTACTTTTTATAGAATATACTCTTTTCATAAAACCTCGAGTTAAAAAATAAAGGACTACCTAAAACAAACAAATCGTTGTTAATTTCTAGTAGTCCTGGTATTTATTAACTTTATATATAGTTTTTTAAACAGTTAAAGATGCGCGGCCTTTAGCTCTTCTTCTCGCTAATACTTTACGTCCGTTAGCAGTAGCCATACGAGATCTAAATCCGTGCCTTCTTTGGTGTTTGATTTTACTTGGTTGATATGTTCTTTTCATAATCAAAAAACCACCTTTCTTATGAAACCTTGCCTTACTTATTATAAATAAAGTGTCATCAAAAGTCAAACACAAAATTATCTTTATTTTTTTACCAAAATTTATGCGTTAATTATCAACATTTTTAAATCACACAATGTGGATAATCTTTCCACAAGTTATACACATTGTTGATAAGTACATAAAACCTACTTATAGCCTTTATAAAGCAAATGATACACTGAAAGTTATCCACATTTGACGTTTTTAAAACTAGTTATTCTAAAAAGTTATCCACAAATAATGTGGGAAACTTTTTATAAAAATTTGCATTTCTTATGCTATCATAGTTTTACATAAATTATTATCTTACACAAGGAGGCAGTCATGAGTCCAAACAGCACATTATGGCAGACAATATTAAAGGATTTAGAGAAACTATACAACGAGGAAACTTATAATGAGTTGTTCCTTCCTGTGACTTCTACTTTCAAGGATCAAAATGGATTACTTACAATGATTGTAGCAAACGAGTTTCTAAAGAATAGAATTAACAAACTCTATATAGCTAAAATCAATGAATTAGCAACAAAATATTCAAAAACACCCGTACGTTTAAAGTTTATTTCACAAGATGAGGTGGTTGAAGAACCTGTTACTGATCGTAAATTAACCATTGATTATCGTCAAGGCAATTTAAATTCAACATTTACCTTCGATTCTTTTGTTGTTGGTAAATCAAATATGTTTGCTTTTAGAATGGCGATGAAGGTAGCAGATCAACCTGGAGCGGTAGCAAATCCTTTTTATATTTTTGGTGATGTTGGACTTGGAAAAACTCACCTTATGCAAGCAATTGGTAATTATATATTAGATAATGATGTTGAAAAACGTATTTTATATGTAAAAGCCGATAACTTCATTGAGGATTTTGTTTCACTACTTTCTAGAAATAAAAATAAAACAGAAGAATTTAATGCAAAATATAAAGATATCGATGTAATTTTAGTTGATGATATCCAAATTATGGCTAATGCAAGTAAAACCCAAATGGAATTCTTTAAATTATTTGATTACCTTTATTTAAATAACAAACAAATCGTTATAACATCTGATAAACCAGCATCTCAATTAACAAATATTATGCCACGTTTAACAACACGTTTTGAGGCTGGATTATCTGTAGATATTCAGGTACCTGACTTAGAACATAGAATCAGTATTTTAAAGCGTAAAACATTAACTTTAGACCCAAATTTAGAGGTATCCGAAGACATCCTAACTTTTATAGCATCACAGTTTGCAGCAAACATACGTGAGATGGAAGGTGCCTTAATAAGGCTCGTAAGTTATGCTCAAACCTTTAATTTAGATATTACAATGGATGTTGTTGAGGATGCATTAGGTGCAGTATTAAAGACTAAGAAAAAATCTAACCAATTAAATGAAAATAACTATGATAAAATCCAAAGTGTTGTCTCTGATTACTTCCAAGTTACACTTCAAGATTTAATTGGTAAAAAACGTCATTCAAAGTACACACTACCTAGACATATAGCGATGTACTTAATCAAACTAAAATATAATATACCTTATAAAACAATTGGTTCTTTATTTAGTGATCGTGACCACTCAACTGTATTAGCAGCATGTGAAAAAGTAGAGCGTGATATGAAAATGGATTCGAACTTAAAATTTGCCGTAGACTCTATTGTTAAAAAATTAGATTCCACATTATCCAAGTGACAATTGTTTAATAATTGTTTGAAATGTGATAAAATTAATGGTATACAAAGCGATTTACGCTAGTTTCCCACTTTCCCACAAATACTAATAACAATAAAAAGAAATAATAAATAATAAAAGGGGTAAAAAATGAATTTTACAATCGAACGTGATATCTTATTAAATCATCTAATCCATGTACAAAAAGGATTACCAAATAAAACACCTTTACCAATACTTTATGCTATTAAATTTGAAGTCTTTTCTGACTACATTCAGTTAACAGCTTCAAATTCAGATATAGCAATCCAAGTTTTAGTTGATGACTCATCACTTGTTGTTCATAAAACAGGAAAGATCGCACTACCTGGTCGCTATTTTATTGAGATTATTCGTAAAGTTGCAGCAAAACGTATTGAAATTGCACTTCAAGAAGAACGTTTATTAGTTATTAAAGCTGATCGCTCTGAATTTAAACTAAAACTAATGGATATTGATGATTATCCAGATGTAGATTTCCTAGATTTAGCAGAACCGGTTATTTTATCTTCTGAAATGATTAAAGAAATCATTAAAGAAACAAACTTTGCTACCGCTGATAATGAAAAACGCCCAATCTTAACCGGTGTTAATTTTAAATATCAAGAAAATCATCTATATGCAGTAGCAACAGACTCCTATCGTCTATCTCAAAAGAACTTAAAATTAAGAACTCACTCTAAAGTATTTAACATCGTTGTACCGAATAAATCTTTAGATGAGTTATCAAAGATTTTAGACCATATTCATGAAGAAATCGAAGTTTATATCAATCCTAATAAAGTACTCTTTAAAATGAATAAAATTTGGTTCCAAACAAGATTACTTGAAGGTACTTACCCAGATACTGCAAAAATTATCCCTACAACCTTCCCTACGGTTATTTCATTTAACAAAGAAGAACTATTAAATGCAGTTGATCGTGTCTCTTTATTATCACCAAGAGATAGAGAATCAAACTATAATATTATCAAGTTGACATTAAGACCTGATCAAGTTGTTGAAATCTCTTCAACAAATACAGAAGTTGGGGATGCAAAAGAAGAAATTATACCAACAGCTGATGTTGTCGGTAACCTAATTTCTATTGCATTTAGTTCTAAATATTTAAACGAAGCTTTAAAAGCATTTAGTTCTACAGAAGTTACATTAAATTTTGCAGGCGAGATTAAACCATTTGTTGTAAAAGGTAATCAAGATCCTGACCTATTACACCTTATTTTACCTGTAAGAATTGATTAATAAATATTTTAAATAGATCATACTTAAAATACCTCAATAGACATTATGTTTATGAGGTATTTTTTTATAAAAATTTATAGATAAAATTAATACGATATAGAAAAAGCACTTATTATTAGCAAAATATCAAAAAACTAAATCCATTAGTAATTAGCCAAAATACGCTTTTTTGAAGACTTACACGACTTGAACATTTACATAATAAAAAAGCGTTAAAAACAGCATGTTTTTCCTTATATTATGATATAATATAAATAGCACATGAGGTTAAAGTATGAATGATTTTGAATTAGAAGGCGAATTTATAACAATTACACAACTGTTAAAAGCGTTAGACTACATCGGTTCCGGCGGGGAAGCGAAGTATTTTTTGTTTGAGCATGTTGTGTTATTGAATGATACCGAAATATATGAAAGGAAAAAGAAAATTAAAAAAGGTGATGTTGTTACTGTTAACGACAAAAAAATCACCATCAGATGATTACTTCGATCTATTTAAGACATTTTAGAAATCTGAATGAATATCGTGTAAACATCGATAAATCCTTAGTAATTATTCAAGGTAAAAATGGTGTCGGTAAAACTTCTATTTTAGAAGGGATTTATTTTGCTGCAACAACCAAGTCACACCGTACCACAAATGAAAAAGATATGATTGCTTATGAAGCACCGTTTGCTATGGTACGCCTAATGCAAGAAAATAAGTTACATGAAGTAGTTTTATCAGGTGGTGGGAAACGTACAACAATTAACAAAGCAGAGATAAGGAAAATATCAGACTATATTGGACAATTAAGGGTTGTAATGTTTGCACCAGAAGATCTGATGTTAATTAAAGGCAGTCCATCAGAACGTCGCTATTTTCTAGATATGGAATTAATGCAAGTTTCTAAAACATATTTAAGGAATTTAAATAGCTACAAAAAGATACTTAAACAACGTAATGCATTACTTAAGAAAAATAAAGACTTAAAAGATTATACGTTCTTAAATATATTAGGTGAACAACTATATGATGTTGGTGTTCAAATTTATGATGAACGCCAAGCATTTATTGAAGCATTAAACGAAAAATTTAAAACAGTAGCAACCAAATACAAGCAGTTTAATATAGAGATACAATACGAACCTAATGTAACAAAAGAAAACTGGCTTAAACACTTAAAAACCAAACAAAAACAAGACATCATGTATGAAACAACTACAGCCGGCATCCATAAAGACGACTTTAACGTACGATATAACGGTTTAAATGCTAAAGACAATGCTTCACAAGGGACAAGTAGATTAATTGTCATAGAACTTAAATTAGCACTGTTAGAATGGATTAAAAGCATAACAGAAACAGATGTTGTACTCTTATTAGATGATGTTTTGTCAGAATTAGATCTTGAGCGTCAAAATCTATTTATGAGTCAATTATCACAAAACCACCAAGTATTTATAACAAGCGCATTACCAATTAACATAAATATTGATCATCAAAAAATTGTTTTACAAGAAGGAGATACACTAAATGCCAAACAAAAATGATAATAGTCATTATACAGCCGATAATATTCAAATATTAGAAGGTTTAGAAGCAGTAAAGAAAAGACCGGGTATGTATATCGGTTCAACCGGAGAACGTGGATTACACCACCTTGTCTGGGAAATTGTAGATAACTCAATTGATGAGGCACTTGCTGGATATGCAGATGAAATATTAATTGAAGTACTACCAGGCAATATTGTTAGAGTTACAGATAATGGTCGTGGTATACCAGTAGATACACACCCTAAAACCGGTCGTCCAGCAGTGGAGACTATTTTAACTACACTGCATGCAGGTGGTAAATTTGATAAAGGTTCTTATAAAGTTTCTGGTGGTTTACATGGTGTTGGTGCATCCGTAGTTAACGGTCTAAGTGAGTATTATATTGTAGAAATTCATAAAGATGGCGTTGTCTAT
>CAZRKJ010000016.1:0-18236 GCA_964600775.1 uncultured Acholeplasma sp. | reverse complement strand
ATTTAACATTTGAGCAAAGTAAAACACGTTCTTTTCTACTGCTTTTTTAGTGAACACATCTTTATCTTTGCTGAATAACTCATCATAATAAAACTCTTTACCTTTTGCCTCATATACTTTAAGTAATAAGAGTAATGTGTCCGTTGTTACTTGTAGTCTGTTCATGTTTGATAGTGCAATCATTGTTATCTTATCCTTTTTCTTTATATGCTAGTAATTAATCGTGGAAAGGTGAACCACCAATAAACTCTAATAAAATTGAGTTGGATGGAATTAGTTTTTCATCAATTTGGTTAAAGTACTTTAAGAATTTTACCAAACGGTTTGCTACAATAAAGTGTTTATCATCTCTTGGTACTGCATTTAAGTGTGGTAATGCAATCTTGTTTAAAACAAGTAATTCATAGCTTAACTCTGAGTTATATACGAAGTTAGCTGTTTCTTGATGTGGATATATCCATTTGAATTCACCACGGCGAACACTAGACCACATATCAAGTGTTTGTGTAATTGGTGTATTACGATATTTTTGATCACGAACCATACGACGAATTAATCTTAAATCTGTTAATGAGATCGGATTGTGGTCATCAATATGTAATTGCGTATTTGGTGAAATAAATACTTTAAATTTTTGGTGACTTGGGATAAGGTCTGTTAATCTTTCATTTAAGGCATGAATCCCTTCAATTAAGATTGGTGAATCTTTTTCTAACTTAACACTTGGACCTTCTACACGTTTACCTAATTTAAAGTCAAAGATTGGCATAGAAACGGATCTACCCATAACTAAATCAGCCATGTCTTGATTGAATTTTTCTACGTCTAATGCTTCTACGTGTTCTAAATCTGGATTACCATCACTATCTTTTGGTGCTTCATGTTTTGGTTTATAATAATTATCCATTGAAATCATCATCGGTTTAATACCACGACTTAGAAGTTCAATTCTTAAGCGGTTTGTAAAGGTTGTTTTACCAGATGATGATGGACCTGCAACAGCAATGAGTTTAATATCATCTTTAACTGCAAATATTTGTTGACCTAGTGTTGCTAATTGGTTATTATGTTTCGTTTCACAAAGGTTAACAAAGTCTACTTGTTTATCTCTTGTTAGACTGTGTTTGTTAATGTTAACAATTGTATCTCCACCAATAATTTTACCCCATTTATACGCTTCTTTAAGGGATTGACCAAATGTTTTTTGGTCAACAAATTGAGGTAGTTCACCCTTTAATTCAGATCTTGGGAAAAAGATTAAAAAGCCTGGATTATAAAATCTAGTGTTAAACTTTGTTAGGTAACTTGTGTTTGGTAACATGTATGAAAACATGTAGTTAATATAGTCACCTGTTTGATAAAGGTTTACATGTTTTTCTTGTCTAAGTTTTAATGTTTCAATTTTATCTAAGTAGTTTTGTTTCTTATAAAGTTCACTAGCTTCTTCTTTAGATACAGATATACGCTTAATATCTACCTTACGTTCAATAATGTCATTTACCTTGTGTACAAGTTGTAGGTAAAACTCTAAAGATAGGTCTGTGTTTTGTATGGTTGCTAAAATAGATCTTGAAATAGAGTAACTGAATCGGATTTGTTTTGTAGGATCAAGTTCATATAACGCTTTAGCAAATACATAACGCAACGTAGCTTCGTATATACGCATACCTACATCGCTATCTAGCCCCATAAATTCTATGGTGGAATCATTTGCAACAGTATATGCAAGTTCACGCATACGGCCGTTGACGGTTGCAAATATTGCATTTTCAACCTCTAATTTTTTTGCAAGTGCCTCTAACGTAAGTGGTTCTTGCAATTCGAGTGTTTCATTTTTAATTCTTAGTTTCATACCTTTTCCTCTATTCTTCATCAAATAAATCAAGTCTAGATAGTCTTAATTTTTGATTTTGTTTGGTTTGTATTGTTTCTTCAATAACTTTAGCTTGTTCAACGACTTCTTTTTTAGGTTCTTTCTTTGGCTTGACAGGACTCAAAATTTCCTCATTAACTGCAGGATAAATTTCAAGATAGTAACCATCTTCTACAACTTTTTTACCGTATTTATTGGCAACATATTTTAGTTCGGATAAATTTGTGATTAAAACATCCTTTGTAGATAATATTCTAACCACCACATCTTCTTTAATTTGTGCTTTAGTTGCTCTTGCTGCGGATACAATAAAGTGTGGTGATGTTTTAATACGGTCAATTAAAATAATACCACGTCTATTTCTTGCATACTTAGGTAATTCTAAAACCGTATCTTTAATTATATGACCTCGTGATGTCAAGAAATAAAAATCATCATGTTCATTTGCATAGAATGCAACTGCAACTTCATCGTTATCATTTAATGCCATAGACTTAACACCACCTGCCGTTAATCCATAAACTGGCAGTTCTTCTGTATCAAAACGTAAGACATAACCATTTTTAGAAATTGCTATAATATTGTCTTGTTTTTTATAGTCTACAGATACTAACTGATCACCTTTAGATAACTTCATTGCGCGTAACGTTTTATTATACCTTGAAACTTCAAAATCTACTAGATTTACTTGTTTCATTTGTCCTTGTTTAGTTGTTAGAAGTATTTGTTGATCTATTTTAAAGTCTTTAACAACTAGTATGCGAATAATTTGTTCACCTTTTTGAGTAGGCACAATATTACTAATGTAAACACCTAAATCTTTCCATTTTTGTTCATCAATTTTATAGACTGGTAAATATATATATTGACCCATATTGGTAAAGATTAATAACGTATCTAAAGTGTTTAATTCCGCTTCAAATATAAGTGCATCATTTTCCTTTAAACCAATATCTTTAGATGCCGTATAAGAACGTATGGATGCACGTTTAACATACCCATCTTTGGTAATTCCAATCATCGTTTGTTCATCTGAAATCAAATCTTTTTGATCAATTTTAATAGTTTCAATTTCTGCTTCGAGTTCAGTCTTTCTTGGACTAGGCAGTAATGTTTGAACTTCTACTAATTCTTGTTTAATCGTCTTTAATAAAATACGTTCATTGGATAGTATTTGTTCTAGACGTTGAATCTCTTTTTCTAAAACATCTTTTTCGTCGAGTAATGCTTGAATATCTGTTGTGGATAAACGATAGAGCTGGAGCATAACAATTGCTTCTGCTTGAAGTTCAGAAAAACCAAAACGCGCTTGAATGTTTTCTTTAGAATTTGCTTTATTTTTAGATTTTCTAATTTCTTCAATGACTTCACTCACAACAGAAGTCATCTGTATTAAACCATCAACAATATGGTTACGTTTGGTTGCACGTTCAAGTTCAAAGTTAGAGCGGTTAGTTACAACTTCTTTTTGGTGCTCTAAATACACTCGAAGTAAATTAAGTGCACCTGATAAAACCGGTCGATGCTTTAAAATAGCAACCATATTATAATTATAATTAACTTGAAGATCACTAGACTTTAAAAGATAGTTTTGCATTAACTGTGCATCTGCACCTTTTCTTAAGTCAATAGCAATCCTTAAACCTTCTTGATCGGTTTCATCACGAATTTCTAAAATATCTTCGATATTGTTATTAATTCTTAAACTATCAATTTGACGTACTAACTCCGCTTTATTCACTTCATAAGGAATTTCTGTAACAACAATACGATCTTGTGACTTAGACATTTCTTCTACAAACATCTTGGCACGAATAATGACCTTACCACTACCTGTTGTTAGTGCTTCTTTAATACCATTAATACCTTGAACAATACCACCGGTTGGAAAGTCTGGACCTTTAATATATTTTAAAACATCGTCATTACTTAAATTAGGGTTATCAATTAATGCAATCGTTGCATCAATAACCTCATTTAAGTTATGTGGTGGGATTTTGGTTGCATACCCTGCAGATATACCCATTGCACCATTAACTAAAAGGTTTGGAAATCGTGCAGGTAAAACGGTTGGTTCTTGTTCTTCATCATCAAAGTTAGGAACAAAGTTAACGGTCCTTTTTTCTATATCTTTAAGTAAGTATTCTGCTTCTTTTGAAAGTCTTGCTTCTGTATAACGCATCGCAGCAGCAGAATCACCATCAATAGAACCATTATTCCCATGCATATCAATTAATGGTATACGCATTTTAAAGTCTTGGCTCATACGAACCATCGCCTCATAAATAGAAGAATCACCATGTGGGTGATATTTACCCATAACTTCTCCAGCAATTCTAGCTGATTTTTTATATGTTTTATTAAAGTTTAAACCCATTTGCCCCATCGCATATAAAATACGTCGTTGTACAGGTTTTAAACCATCTCTTGCATCTGGTAGTGCACGGTCTTGAATAATGTATTTAGAATACCTTCCAAAACGTGAAGACATAATATCTTCAAGTAAGATTTTTTCTATTTTTTCATTTATGAATTTGTCGAGTTTTTGGTTTACTTTGCTCATCTTATCTTACCTTCTATGTCAAATTCATCAGTGACTTCAAAGTCGACATTGGATTCAATCCATTCACGTCTAGGGGCAACTTGATCACCCATTAATACGCTAATATGTTTATCACTCACGTTTAAATCATCAATGGTAACTTGGATTAATGTACGTGATTCAGGATTCATGGTTGTTTCCCATAGTTGGTTAAAATTCATTTCACCTAAACCTTTATAACGTTGAATGGTATAACTTTGACCAATGGATTCAATAATTCCTTTTAAATCATCATCACTCCATGCATAAACAACCGTATCTTTTTTATTTTTCTTATAAGATACCTTGTAAAATGGTGGTTGAGCAATATAGAGTCTACCATCTTCTATTAATGGACGCATATATCTAAAGAAGAATGTCAATAATAGGGTTTGAATATGTGCCCCATCATCATCAGCATCCGTCATAATGATTACTTTAGCGTAATTACATTTGTTTAAATCAAAATCTTCACCAAAATCTGCACCGATGGTGTAGATCATGGTTGAAATTTCTTCGTTTTTTAAGATTGTTTCAGTATTTGTTCTTTCAGTGTTAATGACTTTACCACGTAATGGTAATATTGCTTGAAAACGTCTGTTTCTACCTTGTTTTGCAGAACCACCAGCAGAGTCTCCCTCGACTAAGAATAGTTCATTTACAGTCTTATCTTTACCTTGAGCAGGTGTTAACTTACCAGATAATATAACTTCCTTTTTACTACGCTTTTTACCAGCTCTAGCATCTTCTCTAGCTTTTCTTGCAGCTTCTCTTGCGTTAGCTGCTGCAATTGCTTTAGAGATAATTGATGATGCAGCTGCTGCATTTTCTTCTAAAAAGGTATTAAATTTTTCATAGAATACAGACTCTAATGCATTTCTTGCCTCAGGTGTACCAAGTTTACCCTTGGTTTGCCCTTCAAACTCTAAAATAGATTCTGGTATTCTTAATGAGACGATTGCACTTAAGCCTTCTCTAATATCAACACCATCAATATTAGAATCTTTATCCTTAATATGATTGTACTTTCTTGCATAATCATTAATAACTTTAGTTAATGCAGATTTAAATCCAATTTCATGTGTACCACCATCTTTGGTACGTACATTATTTACAAAAGATAGTATGTTTTCACTATAGCCATCTGTATATTGTAGTGCAACCTCAACTTCTATGACACTATTTTTGCTTGCAACATATTGGCCTTCAACATCAGTTACTTCATGAACGACATTTTTACCCATGTTAATGAATTCAACATAGGCACGTATACCATCATCAAATTTAAAACTTTCTTTTTTATTGTTTCTTTCATCAATTAAATTAATTTTTAAACCCTTTATTAAATATGCTGATTCTTTTAGACGTTCTTTAATGGTTTCATAGTTATAAAGTGTTGTTGAAAAAATAGATGGGTCTGGCTTAAAGTATACTTGTGTGCCAGTTTTTTTAGATTCTCCAATCTTTTCTTGATCAAAAATCTTTTTACCACCATTTTCAAAACGTTGGCGAAATATGCCACCATCTTTAAATACAGTAACCTCTAGAACAGATGATAATGCATTTACAACCGATGAACCAACACCGTGTAAACCGCCTGCAACTTTATAAGCACCATCGCCACCAAATTTACCACCAGCATGTAAAACGGTAAAAATAACCTGGGTTGTTGGAACCCCAGATTGATGTTTTTTATACGGCATACCGCGTCCATTGTCTAAAATCTCAATTGCATTATCTGATTTAATCGTTACAGTGATCTCATCACCATAGCCTGCTAAAACCTCATCCATTGCATTATCAACAATTTCCCAAACCAAATGATGTAAACCTCTATGGTCGGTTGAACCAATATACATCCCTGGTCTTTTTCTAACGGCTTCTAAACCTTCTAATATTTGAATACTTGTCTCGTCATAAGTCTTTATTGCCACTATAGTACTCCAATCGTTTAAAAATTTATACTTCTATTATACATGAAAAGATAATCATTTGAACAACAATGATTATCTTTACATTCATTATTTCGTTTGATTTAATTATAAGAAATTAATACTATTATCAGGGTCAGAATAAAGTCTTCTACCACGATTTAGGTTTGATACACGCGCTACATCTTCAGGTGCTAATACCAAATCTTGACCCTTAAAGTTTTCGATTAAACGCGCTTCATGAACACTTTTAGGTATCATAACAATACCTCTTGCTAAACCCCATGCAACAATGACTTGAGCAACCGTTGCACCATATTTTTTTGCAATCTCTAAAAGTACTTCATGTGTTTTTCCTTCAAAGACTTCTCCACGAGCAAGCGGCCCATAAGATGTCATAAGAATGCCCAAACCATTTAAGTATTTTTGAAGCGGTACTTGCGTTAATAGAGGATGACATTCAACTTGATTCATAACCGGCATGATTTTAGCTTTCTTTAATAAATTATCTAAGTGATGAACTAAGAAATTAGACACACCAATCGATTTAAATAATCCTTTTTTATGATAATCTTCTAAAATACTCCAAACCAAGTCATTGATTGTATAATCATGATTTGGCCAATGAATAAGCATTAAATCAATATATTCAATATCTAGTGTTTTAAGTGATAAATCAAGTGCTTCTTTAATTTTTGAAACATCACCATCATAATGTTTAGCTATTTTTGATGTTACAAAAATTTCACTTCTTGGAATGCCAGAATCACGAATTGCACGACCAACATCGGCTTCATTCCCATACATAATTGCTGTATCAATATGGCGATACCCAATTTTAAGGGCACTCATAACCGTATCATATGCAGATTCACCTGCTTGTACTCTAAATGTACCTAAACCAAACCTTGGCATTTTTATACCATTATTTAGTGTATAAGTTTGCATCCTAATACCTCCTAGTAAAATGATTTTATTTTCTCACTTGTCAGATCATTAATTAACGTAAACAACATTTTTCTTGCCTCACCTAAATCAAATAGGTCAGCAATTGCTGCACTACTATGAATATACCTTGCAGGTAATCCAATGGTTGTTGAAGGTATGCCTTCATGCATATCAATAGCTTTAGCTGCATCGGTACCACCCATCGAAATATACTCTTGATATTTAATTTGATTAAGTGCTGATAATGTTTTAAAATATTCTTTTAATGGGAATAACATAATATTTTTAGGGTCAAAAATACGTAATAAGAAACCATTACCTAGTTTAGACATTGAATCTTTATCATGGATATCATTTAGTGGTGAACAATCCAGTGCGATAAACATATCTGGTTTAAATAAATTGGTTGCAATCTCAGCACCACGTAGGCCAACTTCTTCTTGCGTGGTCGCACCAATAATTAAGTTATAATCAAAACTTTGTTTACTAAAGTGTTCAATAGCCTCTAATGCAAGTCCACAACCAAAACGATTATCGATTGCTTTTGTGATCCATCTTTTTTTATTTACTGTTTCTAAATAAGGTGTGTCAAATAAAACCATATCACCCAAGCTTACGCCAAAACTTAATGTTTCTTCTCTACTAGATGTACCAATATCGAGTAAAAGGTTTGCAATATCCACATTATTAGATTGTTTTAAATGTGGTGGAATACTACCAATAACCCCTGGTATTTTTTGACCATCTTTCGTATAAACATACATGACTTGTGAAATAAAGACATCCCCTGATAAACCACCAATAGGTAAGACTTCAATCGCACCATTTGAACGTACATGTTTAACCATTAAACCAACCTCATCCATATGACCTGCAATTAATAATGTTTGAGCATTTGGATTACTTGATTTTTTATATGCATAAATACCACCCATTCGATCTTTTTTAATCTCAAAATCAGGATATTTTTCCATTACACTTTGCATATATGCACGTACTTTATTTTCATTACCAGATATACCTGGTATTAAACTTAAATTTTTATAATGATTCATCTTTAACACGCTCCGCTGTTAATTGATATATTGGTCCAATTAAACGCTTTTTAACTTCATATTCTGTCATATAATCAGATACCGGTAAATTCCAGTTGCAGTCTTTTACAATATATTGAGCTTCATTAAAATATTGGAAAGAATCTACAAATAAATCTGCATGATCTGTTCTTAAAATAATTTGACCCTCTGATTTTAAATACGTTTTAAACTTATTTAACATTGTTGGATAAGTTAAACGTCTTTTATGATGTTTCTTTTTAGGCCATGGATCAGAAAAGTTTAAATGTATGACATCTACTTTTAAATTAACCAAGTAGTCTTCTAGCTTTGTTGCATCATCCATAATAATTGTTAAATTTTCAAGTTCAAGTGCACCCTTTTTTTGGGCTAATCTGTAACATACATTTTGTTCACGCTCGATTGCAATAAATTGCTCATTTGGATGTGCTTGCGCTAAAGAAGTTATGAAGCGCCCTTTACCACTACCAATTTCTAATGTGATTCTTTTATCTTGATTTAATTTTAATGGTGCAGGTTCAATCAATACCTCTAATTTTAATAAATTGGGTATTGTCGCCCCCTTAACCTTTTTTTGTCTCATGTGTCATATCCTTACTAAATAATCTTGCTAAATATATACCAAAGGGTATCAATAAAATACCAATAATCCACATCAACCATTGATTGGCCAAATCAAATATATGTACCGGTGGTACTTGTCCCAATAAATCCTCATTTAAGCTAAATAAAATATTTATTGGTGCTGCAATAATAATACCTAAAATCACTTGATAAAATGTTTTAGGATATTTACTCAATACCAGATGAAACACTTTACCCAAGAGCAGAAATGTAACAACAACCCCTATAGCTACAAATCCTAATTGGAAAATGTTTGCCATAAATAAATCAACATTGATTGTTAGTACTGCTTCAATTAAATTTTTACCAAGTAAAATTAAAGGTCCAAAATAACCTATAATTAACATTAACATCGAACCACTCAAGCCTGGTATGATTAAGCTTGTTGCAAGTAACGCTCCAACAATAATCCATAAAATAAAATTTGTCTGGCTTGCATCAGGTCTTGCTAAATATGGTGCAAAAACAGTTAAGCTCATCATCACTAAGAAGGTTGTTGTAACAATAATAACAGCGCGTAATTTTTTAGTTTTATTTTCAGATAATTTATAAATTTCAGGCGCTCCGCCTAAAATTAATCCAATAAATAATAATGTTGCTGGTATCGGCATTAAATAGAATATATAAGCAATGATTAAAAAACCAACCAATACACCCAATATAACACCTACTAAATATTCCCAAATAGATATTATAGCTTTAATGGGTGTTCGAGTTACTTTGTTTAATGCTTCAATAAGTAGCGCATATATATTAAAAGCGGCAGCAATCATACCACCGCTTACTCCAGGTAAAATCGCTCCAATTCCAACCAACATACCTTGGAGTATTTTTTTAATCATTTACTAATTTGTCCTAACCCTTCAGATACCATAAAATCGGTAATGCCTTGAATTGCTTCTATTGCGTCTTCGCCTTCTGCATGGATCTCTACAATTTCACCATTGTAAATACCTAAGGACATGACACCCATAATACTTTTTAAATTCACTGTGCGATTAAATGCAGTTAAAGTAATCTCACTTTGGAACCCCATGGCTTGATTGACTAAGCGTGTAGCTGGTCTAGCGTGTAGCCCATACTCTGAAACGATAACAAATTTTTGCTTCATTGTCTTTCCTCATTTCTTAACTTATCTAAATTGTTTTTTAATTCTATTGGATTATCTTTTATTAATAATTTTAATTCTTTGCCAGTTAAAAAACCCGATATCTCTAATGACTTTAATAGTGATTGAGATACTAATTTAGGGTTCACTAAATGAACCTTCAATCGTTTATGATCTAAATATGTATCTAAAACATTGTCTTTACCACCTAAAGCCTCTAACAACTTTGGTGTATCAATTGAAGTTATTTGTTGCTTTAAGCCTTTAGATTTTATGTGATATATATATAAATATGTTATACCCAGTACGATTACTGCTAAAGAAATACTTAAAACCAATATTTGTTCTGTTGTCATCTTATCACATTCCTTAATACTTATTATATGATTTTTTTACCAAAATTTCAATCTTTTATATTCATTGATATGTTATAATTATTTTATTATAACGATATAGAAGGTAAAACATCATTATGACATATGTTATTGAACTCATAAAATATATAATTTTAGGTATCATCCAAGGTATTACAGAAATATTTCCAGTATCTAGTTCAGGTCATTTAGTATTATTTTCAACCCTTTTTATGGGTGGTGAAAATATTGATGAAACCTTGACATTATTTTTAATGATCACCAACATGGGATCATTTCTAGCATTACTACTTTTCTATTTAGAAGATGTCAAATCCTTGATTAAAGATGGTTGGCAATTTGTCTTTAACCCTAAAAAACGAAAAGATTTAGAAACGAGCAATAATTTCTTTTATGCAATTAAGTTAGTCATTGCCATTATCCCTATTGGTATTGCAGGTTTATTAATAAAAGATTACTTGCCTACAAATCTTTTAAGTGTTGGTATCTCACTTTGTGTTACTGCAAGCCTACTCTTTATTATTTTCATGCTTAGAAATGTTAAATTTAACAATACGATTGAATATAAATCTGCTACCATTATTGGACTCTTTCAAATGTTTGCAGTATTTCCTGGTGTGAGCCGTTCTGGTATAACCTTAGTTGGTGGACTCAGTCAAAAAATTGAGATTAAAAAAGTTATGCGCTTCTCATTTTTATGTTATTTACTTGTAAGTATTCCAGTTTCTCTATTAGGCATGGTTGATGCAATAAATAATCCTGGCACAATTGATATACCAGGATTTGTATTAGCATTTATATTTAGTTTTATCTTTTCACTTTTAACAATTAAAATTATGCACAAATATGTAACCGTTAAAAATTTAATTTATTTCGCAGGTTATGCTTTACTGGTTGGACTGACTTCAATTACACTCTATTTTATTTTATAAACATGCTATCGCCAAATGAGAAAAAGCGGTAGTTTTTTTCTACTGCCATATGATAAACCTCTAAAATACGCTCACGGTTATAAAATGCAGAGATTAACATAATTAAAGTAGATTTTGGTAAATGGAAGTTGGTAAGCATAGCATCTATAACTTTAAACTTATAACCTGGATAAATAAAGATATTGGTTGAAAAATTGCCTGCTGTAAATCCATTATTATAATTGGATTCTAATGTACGTACAGTTGTTGTACCTACTGCAATAAAGCGTTTATTTTGAGATTTATAAAGATTAAGTAAACGAGCAGTATCCTCAGTGATCTCATAACTTTCATAATGCATTTGATGATCGAATACATCATCAACTTGTACAGGTCTAAAGGTACCCAAGCCTACATGTAAGGTGACTTCTAATATTTGAACACCTTTTTTCTTTATTTTATCCAAAAGTTCTTTTGTAAAATGCAAGCCTGCAGTAGGTGCTGCAGCTGACCCTGCATACTTAGCATAAACTGTCTGATAACGGTCCTTATCAGCTAATTTTTCAGTGATATATGGTGGTAATGGCATGGTTCCTAATTGATCTAAGACCTCTAAGAAAATACCTTCATAAATCGCCTTAAATAAACGAATACCTTCATCTTTTATACCGACACAAACAAGTTTTAGTTCACCTGAACCAAAAGTTATTACTGTACCTTCTTTAATCTTCTTAGCTGGTTTGGTTAATGCTTCCCA
This sequence comes from uncultured Acholeplasma sp., assembly GCA_964600775.1. Taxonomy (GTDB): domain Bacteria; phylum Bacillota_I; class Bacilli_A; order Acholeplasmatales; family Acholeplasmataceae; genus Acholeplasma. The sequence continues at coordinate 6,053 of CAZRKJ010000016.1, read as the reverse complement.
CGTGTCTTTTTGCGTTTCTTTTAAGAGTAAAACCTCAACCACTGCGCCAGTTTCTTCTTTAGTACCTAAAAGTCTAGCAGGTATAACTTTTGTATTGTTCATAACTAATACATCATTTTCATTCAGTTCATCTAGTAAATCAAAAAACATACAATCTTTTGTTGTATGGTTTTTTCTATCAACAACTAACAATCTTGAATGATCACGTTTGTCTTTAGGGTGTTGTGCAATATGTGATTTTGGTAAATGATAATCAAATAAGTCTAATTTCAATTGTCTAGTAATCCTTTATAAAATTTTACACCTAATAAATTGTATGCCAACTCAGTTGCTACACGGCCTCTTGGTGTACGTTTAATGTAGCCTTCTTGTAATAGATAGGGTTCATAAACATCTTCAATTGTTCCCGGTTCTTCACCAATGGTTGATGCTAGAGATTCTAACCCAACTGGGCCACCATTAAAGCGTTCTACAATACCTCTTAAATATAAATAGTCTGACGCATCTAACCCTTTATGATCAATGCCTAATTTTGTTAATGCCAGATTTGTTATGTCTAATGTAATTACTGCATCTGACATAATCTCAGCAAAGTCCCTCACACGTCGATATAGCCTGTTTGCGATTCTTGGTGTGCCACGACTACGCTTAGATAATTCATCTACTGCTGATTCATCAATTTGATTTTGATATACTTTGGATGTTCTTCGAACAATTTGTTTAATTTCATCAATTGTATAATAACTTAATCTAAAGACTGCACCAAAACGTTCTCTTAAGGGATGTGATAAATCACCAAATCTTGTGGTCGCTCCAATTAATGTAAAAGGTGGTAGTTCAATTCTAATGCTTCTAGAGTCTCTTTCTTTATCTAAAACGATATCTAAAGTATAATCTTCCATTGCAGAATAAAGTACTTCCTCAACAAAACGTGGGATACGATGTATTTCATCAATAAAAAGTACATCCCCTGGATTTAATGAGGATAAGAGTGCTACCAAGTCACCAGTTTTTTCAATTGCAGGACCACTTGTAATCTTTATAGCTACACCAAGTTCGTTTGCGATAATTTGAGCAAGCGTAGTTTTTCCAAGTCCTGGTGCACCATATAACAAAACATGGTCTAAACTTTCTTCACGTTTTAATGCGGCTTGAATATAAATCGATAACATCTCTTTGATATCGTCTTGCCCAATATATTGTTGAAGAGATTGAGGACGTAACAGTAACTCATCATCGTTGTTCACATCCAAATCTCTTAAAACTGATTTTTCTTCATTCATACCTTATACCTACTTCAATAAGATTGCTAGTGCAGCTTTTAATGCCTTATTGATACCTTGGTCAAAATCAACATGTTTAAGTGCTTTAGCAATTTCTTTTTTGTTATAACCTAAAGCTTCTAATGCGGCTGCAACATCTTTTGCATTATCATTAATTAATTGGACATCGACTTCATCAGAAACCAATTTACCTTTTAAATCTAAAATAATTTGTTGTGCTGACTTCATTCCAATGCCTGGGAATTTAGTTAAATACTTTGCATCAGAAGATTCAATTGCAGCTATAATTTTAAAAGAATCATCAAAAGCCACAATACTCATTGCAGATTTAGGTCCAATACCTGAGACACTAATTAACTTTAAAAATAAATTCAGTGTATCTTCGTCTTTAAACCCATAAAGCTGAAAAATATCTTCACGTACATGTAAATAAGTCACCACAGTTGTGGACTCACCAATCTTATATTGATATGGTATCGGGCTTAAAATTAAATAGCCTACCCCACTATTTTCAACAACAATATGTTGCGGGGTAATTTGAGTTACAGTACCTTTTATGTATCTATACATACAATAATCACCTAACTTTACTCGTTTATAGATTACATTATACCATTTTTAAGTCGGTAATTATACGTCAATGACTGTATTTTATTTGTTAACATATGACACATGAACCCTTTATAAAAAACCACATGATTTCGCACACCTAAAAGATATTCATTCAGTCATTAGGATTTTATTTTCTAGAAGTATGCAACAATTTTAGTGTGCAAAATATGGTATAATAAGTTAGGCAGGTGATGTGTCTTGTTTGAATTTGTAAAAACCACTAATTTAGCGCTTGATGAGTTATCTAAAAAGGATAAGAAGTATAAACCAATCCTTACTCAACTAAAAAACATTCTCTCAGAAACAAAAGGAGAATTTTTAGTCTTTGATAAAGCACATAAAAAGGTCGAGCAAACAACCAATCAAGCACATTTAGCTGTTAAGGAAAAATATAATCAAAAAATTAAAGCATTCAACTTAAACTTAAACGTTTTTTCTAAAGATATCGATTTGCAAATCCAACAAATCGAACAATTATATTTGAATGAAACCGAAAAAATTACAAATGAAACTTTAGAGTGGATTCAAAATATTAATCTATCTATAAAAGAAATTGAACAAAAATTTAATAACAGTAAATCTAGTGCCTTATCCATCCGCTCTAAAGAGCTATCAGATATAGCAAAGGTGATGCAACAAATAAAGAAAAATAGTGCACTATCTATAGAACAACTTGAGAATAATTATAAAGTTGAATTGGATCAAGTACTATCTTCATATAATGAAAACGAAGCTAAATTACTTGAATCTATACACAGTGCCACTAGTAAATATGAACAAGATAAATCACAAATAAATCAAGTTAAAAACTATTATCGTGAGCAATCAGATAAAAAATACTTATCTATAAAAAGTGATTATCATACCGCTTCTACTGAGTTTAATAAGTCTTTAGATAAGTTAAAAAAAGAAAAAGATTTAACGCTTAAAAAAATTAAACATACAGATGAGCAAAACCGTCTACCAATAGAAGAGGCACTCAATCAATTAAAGACCAGTTACAACCAAGAAAAACAATCAATTGATACATTATATAGTGAAAAAGCAGACGCCCACAAAGCTCAAATTGAAGCATTAACACAAGCATTTAATGAAGCAAAAGAACGCCTAATCATCCAACATGGCGATGCTGTTTCACTTGTTAATTCTAAATTGAGTTCTTATGTTGATGCCATAACAATCGATCGACAAGAACGCAATAATCAACTAACCATTGATGTTCAAAATGCTTCCGATGAGGAAGCAATTAAGAGTCTAAAACGTAACCATCAAAAACATTTACGTCAACAGGAAAATGAATTAAATAAACAAATACAACGTAATGAAAAATTAACCCAAAATTTATTGAAAACACACTACACAAAACTCCAATCTTTGGAATTAAAATTCTTAGAAGATAAGTCTAAGTGGCGTATTGATGGAAAAAAACTTATAATCAGTCAAAGACTGTCTATTTTTAATAATGAACAAAACTATCAATATCAACTTAAATCTTTAGAACTACAATTAAAAACATTGCGTGCAACCAATGATTTTGAGATTGAACGTATTGATATTCAACATTTATTAAAAATTGCACCTTTAGAACTTAAATTAAGTATTGCAAATGCCATTTCAGAAAAGGATGTCAATCTTTTAAGTAATGATACAAATTATCATTTAAATCACTACCAACATCAAGAGGACATCTTAACCCATGATTATACAGTTTTTAAATTATTAAAAGAACATGAACTTGATGTATTAAAGATTAAAAAAGAGTATGATTTAAGTGTTTTAAATATGAAACTACAGTTATCTATTGATAAAGAAAATGTCATTAGATCACAACAATTAAGTAATCAAGAAATGAAAAAAACATATAGTGAATTATCCTATGATAAGATCGTCTCAAACGAAGAACTCATCTACTTACGTCAAAAATCACTATATGAAATTGAAATTGAACATCTAAAAAAACTTGAACGTGGTCAAATTCATTATTTATCTGATAAGCGTATAATAGAACAAAATTTACTTCAGCACAAACGTACACTTGAAGATACAAATATACATTATCTAGAGCGCACTGAATCGGTTGATATGGCAAATGAAATGATGACCAAAGATTTAGAGGTCATTCATTCAAGAATTCACTATTTGTTTAATCAAATTTACTTAATTTATAATATACATCACCACTTTATGTTATCACTCATCCAAATATATGAGATACCTGCACACCCTGAGGATGTTAAGCAATACATTCATCTGTATTTAGATGTATTCAAACATCTAAATACTTTGCAGGAGCATGCTAAAGATCAATTCTTGGTAGAATTAAATGCCTTCCAAGAACTTAAGATTAATGATTTGAGTGCACTAAAACTAAAGACAGATATAAATTTATTAGAATCTGAATATCATACAAAAATTAAAAATATCGATCATGAAATTGAAGCCAACCAACAACAAATCAATCAAATTGAGGAGCGCATTGTCGTATTATCAACCAATGTTGATCAAGTTCAGTTTGAACTTAATGGTATTGAAGATTCATCTGACCCTAAAATAAAAGCAGCTACTAAAAAACTGTTAGAAAAACAACTCAATGCAATTGAATCTGACATCTCCTTCCATGACAAGTCTATCATGGATTATAACCGAATTATTCAAAACTTAAACAAACGCAAAAACAAACTTACTGATGAATTAGGTCAAAAGCGTACGATAGTTACTCAAAAAAATAATAATGAAACAACATCATATCTTAAACAAAAGTCATTTTATGTAGGAAGTGTTAAACAGATCTCTAGTTTATTTAAGTCTTATGAAGATAAAGTTCAACAGTTAACTAAAAAAATTGACCAACCTATATATTTAACTGATAATATCATTAAAGAGTATCAAAAAGGTTATATAAAAGTTGAAGATTATTTTGAGAAAACATCTAATCAACTCTATCAATCATTGCTTAAAGGTAGTATGCGCTTATTTGAACAACTCATCAAACAACAAAATACCTCAAAAACTGACTTTTTAGCTGAACAAAAAACACTGATTAAAAAGTTAGATCGTGAAAAAGCAAATCTTGAAGATAAACTTAAAGAAATCAATGGAGACTACAAACATCACTTAAGCCTTTTAGATGCAGAAAAAGATACCATTATCAAAAACATCAATACCATACAATTTAAAGATGCTGAGCAAAATATTTTAAATATCCAAAAACAAATTCAAGTCATTGAAGGCAAAATTATGACTACTGAATCCAATTTAAATAAAGAAATTGTTTTGATTGATGATAATCTAAAGTCAGTTGTCGAGCAGATGCAAACAGATTTTGAAAAACAAATTCAAAAACTAACAATGATTCATGAAAAAAATGTATTAAGGCATAAAGAATCTCTGGAGATGAAAACCAAGAATCTTAAAGCATTAGAAGAAAGTACAGAACTTAAAAATAGTCAACTCTCACAACGATTTACACATACAGAAATGAAGTTGATGGAATCTAATAAAGTCAAGATGAATAATTTTGATCAAACCATCCAAAAAAAGCAAACATTACTCGCTAAAAAGACACAATCACTAGCTGATGAACTAAAACTTGCACAGGATAGAAAAGATCAACAAATATTAAAAAATGATAAGAGAATGTTGCAAATTGTATATAAAATCGAATCGCTTGAAAAGAAACTTTTAGTTAAAGAAATTCAAGATGCAAAAGATAGTTATGCATTCAAGCAACGCACACTTAAATACTAATACACATAAAAAAAAATATCACTACGGCTGTAGTGATATTTTTTATTCAAAGTATTCAAATTCGTAGTTAAAGATTCTTACAACATCACCGTGTTCTATACCATGAGCCTTTAATGCATCATCAATACCTAAGCCACGTAATTGTCTAGCGAAACGTTTGACTGCTGAATCATTATTAAAGTCTGTTCTATGGAATAATAGAAATACTTTCTCTCCAGATACTTCAAATACACCATCATCACCTCTAGTGATAATGAAGTTTTCCGTATCTTCTGGGTTAATTGTATAAACCTTAGTGGTTGCTTTAGCTTCAAATTTAGGAATAGTTTTTAAGGTTGCTGCAATCTCATATTTTAGGGTTTGCAAACCTTCATTATTAATTGCTGATATTGGAATAACTTTAATGCCTTT
>CAZRKJ010000015.1:0-18436 GCA_964600775.1 uncultured Acholeplasma sp. | reverse complement strand
TTCGTTTTGTAGACCAATGTTTAACTGCGGAATAAATCCTAACATGGTTGCTTGAATAAGTACTGAAATCATAGAATATACAACAAATTTTTTAGATACACCAAACCAGCCTAAAACCATGATTGGGATATTAGATAAGGTAATAAATAACCCTAAGAATAGACCTTCCCAACCAGATGTATCAATACCTAAGGTGAACTTAATAAAGTCACGTATTAATTGCGCAAGACCGGGTATACCACCGGTATACATCGGTATGACACTTGCTTCTAAAAACCAGGTTACACCCACACCATAAATAACAGTAAAAACAATAACTGCTACGGTACGTTTTATTTCTGGTTTAATTTGTCTTTGAAACTTATTGGAACTAATCCAACTTTTAAGTTTATTCATCTATTTATCCTATAATCTCGTTTAATTTCTTTTCTAAATCAAAACGTTCAAACAATACTTTAGCAACACCTATGTGTTGCTCAGGGTATTCACCAAACATTTTAACACTATCTAACCCTGATGGGCTAACATTTAACTGCTCAAATATATTTTTTGCAGTATTTGGCATATAACTTTGTAGGTATACAGCAAGTACTCTAATAGTTTCTACTAAACTATATAGTACATGTGATAAGGTTTTAGTTTGTCCTGTCTTATTTAAATTCCATGGCTCAGATAAGTCAATATATTTATTTGCAGCACGGGCAACAATCATTAGTTCTTCAATTGCATCCCCTACACGTAAATCATTCATTAATGTCGTAACGTTATCTAATAATGCTTCACACTTTTCTTTTAGGCTGTATTCAAATGGTTCTTTAATTAAAACTTTATGTACCATACCATTTTGATATTTATTCACCATACCAATGGTGCGGTTGACTAAATTACCTAAAGTGTTTGCTAAATCTGAGTTATTACGTTCAATCATTAATTCATAGGTAATATTACCATCTGCGGCAAAAGGAATTTCATGTAAAACATAATATCTTAATGCATCCACACCAAAATGTTTAACAAGCTTATCTGTATATAAGGTATTACCTACCGATTTACTCATCTTATTTTTATCCACTAAAACCCATGGGTGACCAAAGATTTTCTTTGGTAGTGGTAAATCAAGTGCTAACAATAATGCAGGCCAGTAAACTGCGTGGAAACGCATGATGTCTTTACCAATTAAATGTAAATCAGCTGGCCAAAAGTCTTTCATACCTTCTGATACACCATTTAAGTTATACCCTAAACCTGTAATATAGTTACTTAATGCATCAATCCAAACATAAATGACATGATCCGGATTTGATTTAACCGGAATACCCCATTTAAAAGATGTTCTAGACACACTTAAATCTGCTAACTTTTCAGATAAGAAGCTTTGTAAGACTTCGTTTCTTCTATTTTCGGGTTCGATAAAAGATGGATTATCTTGAATGTGTTTGATAATTTGGTCTTGATAATTACTTAATTTAAAAAAGTAAGTATCTTCGCTCATCCAAACAGGCACATCCCCGCTTGGTCCTAAACCGTCTACAATCTCAGTCTTATTTAAAAAGGCTTCATCAGCAACCGAATACCAACCCTCATATTTACCTAAATAAATATCACCTTTTTCAATGAGTCTTTCAAAGATATCTTGAACCACTGCCTTATGATCTTCATCGGTTGTACGAATAAATTTATCGTAACTCACATCAACCAAATCAAAGATACGTTTAATCTCTCCTGCAATCATGCCAACATAGTCTGATGTATCTAATTGCTGGTTTTTAGCATTATTTTCAATCTTTTGACCGTGTTCATCGGTTCCTGTTTGAAAATATACCTCGTAGCCTTCTAAACGCTTAAAACGGGCGATTGCGTCGGCTAAAATAATCTCATAGACATTCCCAATATGTGGGATTGCTGATGCATATGCAATTGCTGTTGATATATAATATTTTTTCTTTTCCATCATCTGATTCCTTTCCGTAAAAAAATCCTTAAACTAAAAACTAGTCTAAGGACGAATGAGTTTAATCCGCGGTACCACCCTAGTTCTACATATAAACATATGTAGCGCTTCTTATCTTTTAACGTAAGATTTGTCGGTCTACTTATATTTATAAAAGTAGACTACTCCTAAAGTCATACATAGATACTTATTTATCTTTCTTCCACCTTGAAAAGACTCTCTATAAAATATATGCGTATCTAATCATCTTTGTTCATCATATGATTTAATTACAGGTCTATTATAATATAAATGTTTAAATAAATAAAGCATACTTTATAGGGAAATTTGATTATGTAGAATAACCGTAAAATTACCGTGATTTCAAAGGTTTATCCTACATAATTCAAATATTTTTAATATTTTAAGCGATTAAAAATGCAGGATATAAATCTTTATGACCTTTGATTAGAAAGACTTAGTATATACTAATATTACTAAGGGAGGTTTTATCATGGTTAATAATCGTGTTGTTATTGTCGGTACCGGTTTTGTTGGTATGAGTTATGCTTATGCCTTACTCAATCAAGGTACATTAGAAGAAATGATTCTCATAGATGTAGATACGAAAAAGGCTGAAGGTGAGGCAATGGATTTAAATCACGGTTTAGCGTTTGCACCTAGAAAGATGTTAATCCGTTCAGGTACTTATGCTGACTGTAAGGATGCTAGGTTAGTTGTTATCACTGCGGGTGTGAATCAAAAAGATGGTGAAACAAGAATTGATTTATTAAACCGTAATGCCCAAATCATGAAGTCAGTTGTTGCACAAATTATGGCATCAGGTTTTGATGGTATCATTTTGGTTGCTACAAATCCTGTAGATATTTTAACCTATGTTGTATGGAAAGCCTCTGGCTTACCATCAAACCGTGTCATTGGTAGTGGTACATCCTTAGATACAGCAAGACTTCGTTATGAAATATCTCAATACATTAATATTGATGTCAGAAACATACATGCATATATTTTGGGTGAACATGGTGATTCTGAGTTTGTTTGTTGGTCCAATGCATATGTAGGTGTAAAACCGTTAAAAGATGTCATTGACTCGATGCCTAACCATATAAAGTTTTCTGATTTAGATAAAATATATTTAGATGTGAAAAATGCAGCTTATCACATTATACAACGTAAACGTGCAACGTATTATGGTATAGGTATGGCTTTAGTACGCATCACAAAAGCAATCTTTAATAATGAAAATCGTATTATGCCGATATCGGTACTCAATAGTGGTGTTTACCCAATTAGTGATATTTATATCGGATTACCCGCTGTCATTAATAAAGACGGTATAGATCACGTCGTTAAATTACAATTATCACATGATGAAACTGAAGCTCTAAAACGTTCTGCCAAGATTCTACAAACCAGTATTGATTCAATGGATTTTTAAATAATTTGTTCCAAACTAAATAAAAAGTGTAACTTATTTTATAATGGATAAGTTACACTTTTTTTATGTGTTATTTGTAAATTACGTTTGAAGTTATCTTACAATGTACTGGTTATTTAAATTAAAAACTGGTTCAAATGGTGCATCCTGTTTATCAAATATAAATATTGATATAGAATGACCAAAAGTTTCCAAACCTAAACCGGGAGAGCCCCATTGCATAAACATATTAAAATATAGTTTATTGGTACTAGAATCCATTGGATGTATTCTATATACATCCGTTGGTAGATAATAACTTTCTGGTGATTCAAAACTATCTGCAAAATAAACTACAACAACCTTATCAATAAATGTTAAAGTATCAACAATATCACTTAAACTTTTTAGGTTGTGGCGTTTTAAATACTCAAATTCTTGAATATTTATCTCGTTTATTTCTAATATTTGGTTTATATATATTTCCCATTGGGTAAAGTCATCAAACACATGTGCGCCCTTTAATTCATTATGTATTCCGCTTAACCAGTAACTATAAAATTGGTAATAATTATTGTCCACAAGTATTTCGTATTTTACATCATTAATATCTTTAGATTCAATTTCTACTGCAATCGTCCAAATATTATCGTATACTGCTGGACTAAATCTATTGAAACCATTTGTTTGTTTAATGAATATATCATAATCATTGTAATCTTTTGTTACACTTACATCAAACGTATCTGCCTTTTCATCATAAATAGTAACAAGTATGAGTGTATGTGTATTAAAGAAAACTTCATCATATGTAAGTGTATGCAGAACAAAACTCGTTTCATATGTACTTTCTAAGTAGGTATCATAAGTATCAATAATTGTTAAGCCTTGTAAGTTGATAAATTCATGATGTATAACATCCTCATAAATGTTTGAGTATACATTAAAGAATTTAACTTCATATGAAAATGTGTCTTTTGAACTATCACATCCCGAAAGTGTTGTTGTTAACACGATTAGGATAAAGGTTATAATCTTTTTCATAGTAAAAACTTTCTATTCTTTATTAACGATTTATCATTAATTTTATTTTATTGTTTATTATAACACATCTATCATATGTCCTGAATAAAGTATTTGAATAGGCTATACTTAGTTGGACTTAGTTAAAAATGTATTTTTCAGCAGTCCAGTTTTCAAAACTGCACTAATCGTATTTGGTTTATCAAAAAATACATTTGTATTCTTAAATTGAATTATTCTATTTTATACAATTTATATACTTCTGACTTATGTACACCTAAATCATTACTTGCTTGTTTAATGGCTTCTTTTTCTGTTAAGCCTTGAGCTATGTAGTGATCTACTAATAAAATAGGATCTTGTGTATTATCTATTTTTATTTGATATCCTTCAATAATAATGACATACTCACCACGACGATCCAATGTCTCTTTATTGATTTGACTACAAATACCCCTATAATAAGTTTCAAACTTTTTGGTTAGTTCTCTTGCGATACTTAGACGTCTATCACCTAATACATCTAAGATATGGTCTAGTGTTTTATCGATGCGGTTGGGTGATTCATAAATAATTAAAGTCTCAGTTCTTTCTTTATATTGTGAAAGGACTGTCTTTATTTCCCCTACTTTTCTTGGCAAGAATCCAAGAAAAGTAAATGGTTGTGTTGCAAGACCTGATGTTGTAAGTGCAGCAAGTAGTGCAGATGCACCTGGGATACTTACAACATTATAGTTTTTTTCTACGAGTGCTTCTATTAAAATATAACCTGGATCACTTATAAGTGGTGTGCCGGCATCAGATACAAGTGCTAAAGACTTTCCACTTTCTAAAAAATCTAACACATAATCGACCATTGCACGTTCATTAAACTTTTGGTAGCTTTTAAGTGGTACATCTATACCATAGTGTTGCAGTAATGTCGATGTTGTACGTGTATCCTCACACAAAATCAAATTTACAGATTTTAATGTTTCAACAGCTCTAAACGTGATATCTTTTAAATTTCCAATGGGTGTACTTACAATATATAGGGTTGGCTTCATTTCATCAAAACTATTTTGAATATTCATTTTTGATACATCCTCCCATCATAAATAGCTTGCATCTCATCTGAGTAAATACCTGGTTCTTTATATTGAAAGAGTGGTGGTTCTACAATTAAATGCGCATGACCTTTGTATCTAGCTTCAACCAATACCTGATTGGGTTGATGTAATGGTGTTGGATGTACAAAACGTAATCTTTTTAGTTTAAAGTCATACGCATTTAAGGTTGCAATAATTTCTTCTAAGCGGTCTGCTTTATGAACCATAAAAAATAAACCGCCATGTTTGATTGTTTTAGCAACCCCAGCAACTAGCGTATCTAAGTTTAAATGAATTTCGTGTTTTGCAATTTGCATATCCATATCAATACTTTGTTTTGTTTGGCTATTGACCTTAAAAAACGGTGGATTCGATACAATGATGTCTGCATGTGGTTTATAAGTAAAAGTTTTAACATCTTGATTCAGTACATGAATTCTATCTTCAAGATTATTTATTTTAATGTTGTGTCTTGCGAGCTCATAACGTTTTTCCTGTATTTCTAAACCAAGTAGTTTCCCTTTAAAACGTTGTGATAAATAAAGCATTATAGCGCCGTTTCCGGTACCAAAATCCATGATAAGTTTGGTGTTTTTAGGTATTCTTACAAAGTCACTTAAAACAATGGTGTCCAAATTAAAGGCCTTACCAATATCTGATTCAATGATTAACTTGGTACCTAATAGATCTCTTTTAACCATGACGGATGATACTTTCTAGTTTGAGTGCAAGTGATGTTAATGATAAATTAACATTCACTGGCAGTCTTAAATCTTTAATAAAAGCTTGTAGTGTAAGAATAGTTTTTTGAGCTGTACTTGAAGGAATATACTTAACAAACTCTAATAAGGACTCTTTCATAAATTCATATTCAACTTTTTGATTCATATGAATATGTAGTAAATCTAAAAAGACTTGACATAAGATGTCTAAAATTAAAATGATTTGATCCTTATCTTGATAAAACATTTGTGCAATGTTAGTAAATAGTGGTAAGAGTGGTGTTTTTGGTTTTTCTAGCCACTGGATAAATAAATCTACCATATGAATGGTTTCAATATATTTTTGATCTGCATAAAGCGCTAAAGCTTCACTTAATTCTTTGGTTCTGCTTGCTATAAAATGCGCATTTTTTTCATCGACTTCATTTTCCATTAACGTTTTAATAAATGCCTCATTTGAAACATCTGTTAAACGAATAACTTGAGCCCGAGAATATATCGTTGGCAATATAAAATTAATTTCATCTACAAGTAAAAATCCAATGGTATGCGCATCTTTTGGTTCCTCTAAAAACTTAAGTAGTGAGTTTGCAGCTTGGTTTGACATCGTCTCTGCCTGTTCTATGATAAAGACTCTAGGTCCAGGTACTAAAGATGTTTTAGAAAACTCTTGTTGTAGGTTTAAGATTTGTTCTTTTTTAATAGATTGTCCTTCTTTAGCAATATAAACTAAATTTGGATGATTAAAGTTTTCTAATTGATGCTGTAGTGCAGGATAGTCATTATAGTGTTTAAAGATTAAATACGTAATTTCTTTAACTAAAGCTTTTTTAGTAGAGCCAAAAGACCCACTTAGTAAATATAAGTGGGATAGTCTGTTTTTTTCTATTGCATATTTAAATCTTTCAATGATTTTAATCATAAGCGTTTTAGAATGTGATTTAATAGTGTTTCATAGATGACTTCAATTGGTTGATTACCATTAATAACGATAATACGGTCTTTATACATACGTGATACTTCTAAGTATCCTGCACGTACCTTTTGATGGAAAGTTTGTTGTTCTAGGTCTAGACGGTCTGTCTTGTGCTTTCTTCTATTTTTAACACGGTCAATCCCAGTTTGTGGATCTAAGTCAATATAGAAAGTTAAATCCGGCAAATACTTAAGTGCATAGCTATTAATTTGTTCAATAAAAGCCATCCCTAAATCTCTACCAAATGCTTGGTAAGCAAATGAGGAATCTAAATAACGATCACATAAAATGATCTTATTTAAATTTGGTATAACAACCTCATCTAAGTGTTGTGCGCGACTTGCAGCAAAAAGTAGTGCCTCAGTGTGTGCAGTAATCTCAGTATTTTTGTTATCTAGTAAGACTTGACGGATCTTTTCTGCAACCTTTGAACCACCTGGTTCACGGGTTGTAATAACATCATAGTTTTTATCAAGTAATGTTTTATGTAGTTTTTCAATGAGTGTAGTTTTTCCACTACCCTCACCACCTTCAAATGTTATAAACATGAAAACTTTCCCCCTTATATAAGCTTAATAATAAATGTGTTTTAAATATAAACCTTTACTATCTGCTGTTTTTGCAGATAGACTTCTGTCTTTTGTATCTAATAAGATTTGTAATTGGTCTTGTGGTTTTTGATTCGTTGCTACTGCAATTACATTACCCATTATAATACGAACCATGTATCTTAGGAAACTATTTCCATGAATATTAAAAATATAGTGTGTTTTTGTTTCTTTATAGTCAAAGCTATAGATTGTTTTAATTGGTGGTTTATTTTCCTTATTTGGACTAAACCCACTAAAATCATGTGTACCAACAATTGTATGTAAGATATCCTTAACTAGATTGATGTCAAAGTGTTTTACATAGACTTCATGATGTCCACTAAATGCTGTAGATGGATTTTTAGCTATTTTATAAATATATCTTTTAGATTTTGCACTATGTCTGGCATGAAAACTGTCTTTAACTTTTGTAACCTTTAAAATACGTATATCCGAAGGCATGCGCTTATGCAGTGCATCAATCCATTGGCTAGAATCTAAGTCAATATCGGTGTCAAAATGGAGCACTTGATAAAGCGCATGTACACCTTTATCTGTGCGAGAGGATGCGAACGTATCGATATCGATACGTGTCATTAAGCGAAGTGCCTTCTCAATTACACTTTGAATTGCTAGTTGATTCACTTGTTTTTGATAGCCACTATAGTTTGTGCCATCATAACTGACTATCGCTTTATAACGCAAAATTACTCACCAACAATCCAATAATGATTAAAACAACTATACTCAATATAAAGATATCTTTAAATTTAATTTGATAAACATCTAACTTAGTTCTAGGCTCACCAATAATATAGCCTCTAGCTTCCATTGCATTACTCAAGTCATCTGCACGGTCAAAACTTATTACAAAGACCGGAATTAATAAAGCAATGATTTGTCCAATCTTTTGACGTAGTGTAGATTCATTAAAATCTGCACCACGTGATGTTTGAGCTTTCATAATTTTATCTGTTTCAACAAGCAAAGTTGGAATAGATCTTAGGGTTAATGAAATCATCATAGAAAAAATATAGGTTGGTACTTTAATAATTCTTAAAGGTTTCATTAATGATTCTAAACCATCATTTAATTCAATTGTTGATGTTGTAAAGGTTAAGAGAGAAGCAATTACCATAACAGCAATAATTCTTAAGAAGATGAAGCCACCACGAATAAGCCCTGATGGATATATACTAAAATCATAATCTAAACTAAATACGATATTATAGTTAGGTATGAAATCACGAACGAGCCATTGTACTAAAAAGATCACAAACACATATAAGAAAAACCATGTCGTACGCCAAGGAATATTAGGTTTTAAATAGTGATAAAAGAACGTTATGATAACCAATAAAGTGATACTTACTAAACTAAGTGCCATAGGTATAACGATTAGTGGTGTTTCACCAGCAGGCTGAATTGTAAAGAGCTGGATGATAAAGGTAAAAGTCATTAAAAAGACGATTGCTTTTAAGCCTTGTAGGACTTTAACCATACGAATGCCAGAAAGATATACAATACTTAATGAGAAAATAAATAATGCACCCATCCAAATAATGTTTTTAGTTTGTATATTTACTGGAATTAAAAAGATTGCGATAATGAGTAAAATCATGCTCATGATTTTAATTCTAGGGTCTAAACGGTGCAGTATAGAATCACCTGCGATATATTGTCCAATTTTTATGTTCATTTAGCAACCTCCTTTAAATGTTTAAGGAGCGCTTCATTTGATAAGACTAATTTTTTAGGGTACCCTAGCGTTTCATGTAGGTGATTTAAGACCTTCATTGGTGTTGGGTAATCTAAATGAAATTTATCAAAGTCTTTATGCAAAAATAACTCATCTTTAGGTCCATCATATACGATATTACCTTGATCTAGTACAATGATTCTTTTAGCATATTTAGCAACAACATCCATATCATGAGATATCATGACAATCGTTTTATTTTCTTTGATATGTATTTCATTAAACATATCCATCATATCGTCTTTACCTTGTGGGTCTAGACCTCTTGTTGGTTCATCTAATACTAAAATATGTGGTTTCATTGCTAGAATACCAGCAATTGCAACCCTACGCATTTGACCACCCGATATTCTAAAAGGTGATTCTTCATATAAATCTTTGGAAATACCTACAACTTCTAATGCTTCTTTTGCATAGGTTTCTGCATGTAGTCTAGTTTCCTTAAAATTTGATGGGCCAAAAGCAACATCTTTTAATATATTGACTTCAAATAGTTGATATTCTGGAAACTGAAAAACAAGTCCAACCTTTTGTCTTAAATGGTTCACTTTAAGTTTCTTCTTACCAGGTAGTTCTGTACCTAATATATTAATTTTTCCAGAAGTTGGACGCATCAGTGCATTTAAATGTTGAACAAGTGTGGACTTACCACTACCTGTTTGGCCTACAATTGCAATAAATTCACCAGTTTGATCAATCTTTAAGTTGATGTTGTTTATTGCATGATATAGTTCTTTAAATCCTTTGTATGCATACCCTACTTCTTTAAATTGTATGTCCATAATTCATCTACCAATTGTTTATTGTTTATTAATTCCGGGTCATTTATAACATCAATGTACATTTGAAGTCCTAATGGAATTGTTAATTTAGATTGTTCAAGTAATGCTTTATCTAAGAATAATTTTGAAGGCATACCTTCAGCAATTAGATTACCATCCTTTAAGATAATTACATAATCGCTTTTTAAAGCAAAATCTAAGTCATGTGTAATTGTAATAATTGTTTGGTTTTTATCTTTATTGAGTGTTGTAATTAAAGCTGTTACTTCAGCAACACCTTCTGGGTCTAACATCGATGTTGCCTCATCAAAAATAATAAGTTCTTTATGCATTGCAAGTGCCCCTGCAATCGCAACCCTTTGTTTTTGACCACCAGATAATTGGAAAGGTTCTTTCTTTAAATAATTTTCCATACCTACAAGTTTGGCGTATGTATTCACACGTTCTACAATCTCAGGTTGTGGCACTTGCATATTTTCTAAACCAAATGCAATGTCATGGCGTACCGTGACTCCTACAAACTGGTTATCTGGGTTTTGAAATACAATCCCTACTTTTTTTCGTACATCATTTACTGTATCTTCATTTAATAATATATCGTCAATATAAATGTTGCCACTTTCAGCTTTTAATAGACCAACTAGTAATTTAGCAAGTGTAGATTTACCACTACCATTATGACCTAAAATAGATACCCAACTACCTTTAGGTATGTTAAAACTTAAGTCTTTGATAACCTCTTTTGTTGTATCGTATGTAAAATTTAAATTTTCTACTTTAATCAAAATAAAACCACCTATCTTAACTCTTTTTATTATATCATTATTCGAACACCTTTTAACCAAAGTACATAGCCATATTTTGGATTATGGTATATTTATTTCAATTCATTTTATATATTTATATATAAGTTTCACTTATTTATGAATATCCATTAAATTACGTTATAATAAATGTATTGAAAGGTACGTGAGCTTTTATGTTACTTGATCTAACTAAAAACAATATCAATGAATTTATCCATTCATCCTCTGGCTATGTATTGGTTGAGTTTTATTCACCAACTTGCAGAAGTTGTCAAAGTTTAATACCGATATTAGAAGATATATCTGATGAATATTATGGTGTGCTTAAAGTTTATAAAATTAATAGTGAAAATGAGTCTGATTTGGCTGATCTTTATGATGTATTTAGTTTACCTACAACAATTTTGTTTAAGGATGCGACACCTTTAAAAGAAATTACTGGCTTACATAGCTATGATGATATGATTGGATGGTTAGATTTATGATTGATACACTAATTATCGGTGTTGGTCCTGCAGGTATATCTGCAGCGATTAACTTAAGAAAACTTAATCACAGTTCAATTGTTATCGGAAAAGATTATGGTCAACTATCTAATTTAGATGTCATAGATAATTTATATGGCCAAAGTCCTATTTCTGGTGAGAAATTAATTATTAAAGGTGTTAACCAAGCTAAACAGTTAGATATTGAAGTTAAAACTGATGTTGTCTTAAATATTGAAGAAAAAGTGGATTATTTTATTGTTAAAACGACTACTTCTATTTATGAGGCTAAAACTATTTTACTAGCAACCGGTAAACCTAGAGTTCAAATCAAACTACCTGGTTATGATACCTTTAAATCAAAAGGTATTCATCTATGTGCAACTTGTGATGGCTTATTTTATAAAAGTAAAACGGTTGGTGTTATTGGATCTGGTCCTTATTTGGAACAAGAAATTTGTACACTAGAAAATTATACTAAAGATATAACAATCTTTACTAACGGTAAAGATTATACCCATCCAAAATACCCAGTTATTCAAGATGAACTAATAGCCTTTATAGGAGAAAAAAGACTAACACATCTACAAACAACAAAAGAAACTTACCCATTAAATGGTATCTTCTTAGCAATAAACTATCCAAGAGCTACTGAACTTTCATTAAAGCTTGGTGTCATCATGAAAAACGATAACATTATTGTAGATGATATGATGCAAACAAATATTCCAGGTCTATTTGCTGCTGGTGATTGTACTGGTGGATGGCTACAAGTACCTAAGGCTTTATATGATGGATTTGCTGCTGCATATGGTATAAGTAATTACTTAAGGGGAAAATAAAAATGCATGTTACAGATAAAAATATAGAAAGTCATTTAAAAACAATTCCAGAACCAAGATTGAATGATATTTTGATATTAATCGAAATGATGGAAAAAATTAGTAAAAGAAAACCTGAAATGTGGGGAACGATTATTGGTTTTGGTAGCCTACATTATGTTTATAAAACAGGTCATTCTGGTGATATGCCCATGTTAGGTCTAGCAAGTAGAAAACAAGCCATTACACTTTACTTATCTAATGAGATCGGTAAATTTAATTTACTAGATAAATTAGGTAAACATACGATTGGTGTTGGATGTCTATACATTAAGAAATTAAGTGACATTAACTTAAACATCTTAGAACAATTGATGCAAAAGGCTTTTGATGATTTAAAGAATTATGATTACATAACTGTTAATTACTAAAAAGAATATCCAAAACCGGATATTCTTTTTTTCTTTATCTAAAATTTCGTGTCATCTACTTGATCTAGATAGGCTTTAACTGGTTCTAAGATCTTTTCAATTGTGCCTGCTTCAAATGGATTTGGTAGATTAGCTTCTGTTAATAATCTAACAAAACTAAATTTACCACCCATCTTACATAGCGTTAAATAGCGTTGCCAAGTCGTTTGCGCATCCATTTGATTGTGTCCCCAAAAATCATATGCAAGTACTTGAGCAAGTGTATAATCAATATAATAGAATGGGTCTTGGAATATATGAGATTGACGATACCAGAATAATCCTTCTGCTACTGGATCTGTTGCTTCATATTGTTTCCATGGCATATAAATCTTTTCTAAGTTCTTCCAAGTTGCTTTACGCATGTCTTTACTCATATATGGATTACTATAAATTTCATGCTGGAAGTGATCGACAAGCGCACCATATGGTAGAAACTCTAAACCACCTGCTAAATGTGCAAACTTATATTTATCCGTTTCTTCTTTAAAGAAACGATCAATATATGGCCATGCTAGAAACTCCATACTCATCGAATGAATTTCAGCAGATTCATACCCAGGCCAGCGATATTCTGGAATTAAATCTTTAGACATATATACTTGGAATGCGTGTCCTGCTTCATGGGTTAAGACATCAACATCACCGGATGTACCATTGAAGTTTGCGAAAATAAATGGTGATTCAAAACTTGGAATATATGTACAATATCCACCACCATCTTTATTTGGTTTACTATCCAAATCGAGTAGCTCTTTATCTACCATAAATCTGAAGAATTCAGAAGTTTCTGGACTGAGCTTATCATACATTTGAATTGCTTGTTCAACTTGCCATTGACGGTCACCTTTAGGTGTTGGATTACCACTTAAAAAGGTTAACCCTAAATCATAGGACATCATTTGATCTAACCCTAATCTGTTTTGACGACGTAACATTAACTTTTGTACATAGGGTACGATTTTTTCAATAATTTGTTTTCTATATCCTGCAACATCATCCGCATTATAATCCACACGTTTTAGACGGTCATAACCTAACTGTACAAAGTTTTCATAACCTAATTTTGAAGCTATTTGATGACGTGTTGTTACTAGATTATGATATATCTCATCAAATGCTGCTTCATTTGATTTAAACCAATCAGAGACTGCAGCTGCAGCTTTTTTTCTAATGCTGCGATCTTTGTGGGTTGTAAATGGTGCGAGTTGTGCAAGTGTATAGGTATTACCATCAAACTCAATTCTTGCACTACTTCTTAAACTGACATACTCACTACCATATTTATTCTCAAGTTGTAAATCCTCAATAATTTCATCAGAAAAAGTTTTCTTACTGAGTTCTGCCTTCTTAAAGATTAGATCACCTAAAATCATTTCTAGTTCTTTTTTAAAAGGTGATGCTAAAAGCGCATTTGTAAACTTTACTGATGAAGATTGAACTAAAGGCATGGCTTCATCTACAAAGTTTTGTTCCTCTGTATAAAATGGATCTTTTGTGTCTATGCTATGACGAATTAATACCAGTTGCATCATACTGTCTACTTCATCAATTGTCTTGAAGTACTTATCTACAACCTCACATGCTGTGACAACATCAATTGCATTTACAAAGTCATCTGTTAAGGCATCAATTTCTAACTTGACTGCATCTATGTCTGGTCTTTGATATGGATATTCACTAAATTTCATGTCGTTTCTCCTTTGATTGTTTCTTTTTTTATGTAACATGTTTCTATGTGATCATTGATAATACCTACAGCTTGCAGAAACGCATAAATGGTCACACTACCAACAAATTTAAAACCTAATTTTTTTAACGTTATACTAATTTTATCACTTATTTCATTACGTGCTTGAATATTTTTTAAATCTTTAAGATGATTATCTAGTGGCTTACCACCAACATGGTCCCATAAAAACTTAGAAAAACTTATGTTTGCACCAAAATGCTTAATATACATTTGGGCATTATGGATCATTGCTTGAATCTTTAATTTGTTTCTAATGATTTTAGGATTATTCAGTAATCTATTTAAATCAGATTCATTATAGTTTTGTAATTTATATGGATCAAAATTATCAAAAGCCTCTAAGATATCTTTTCTTTTATTTAAAATGATTGCCCAAGATAGACCTGCTTGTTGCATATCTAGTAAGAGTTTTTGAAAAAGTTTAAGATCATCATATACAGGTCTACCCCACTCATTATCGTGGTAGTCCATCATAAGTTGATTTGAATTTGCCCACTGGCATCTAGTTAAAGTAGACATCGACATACTCCGGAAAATCGATAAATGGATTTCTATTACCTTGGTAACTATAAATTACATTGTTTCTATGTATTTCAAATAAGGAAACTGGATCACTATAGTGCCACGCTAGCAATAGTGATAAGATCCCCATAACTGCACCATTTGCTTCATAAGCATTATCAATGATATTATCATCACGTAAGGTGAGTATATCAGGGTATCTTGCAAGCATATAAAATAAGATTCTTGCAACATCGCCTTTATATGCATCACCTGGAAAATAAGCTTCTGTACCAACAAGTCCAAAGGAAGTACCTTCCATAAAGTATCTGTTTGACCTTGAGCTATTCACACTCGGGTTGATTGCACGTAAATTATGAACATCTGAACCAATATTTCGACTACTACCGGTAACTCTTGGAATACCTAATCTTGAATTAGGCCATACATGTTCTCTTGCCCATGTTGCACCACCATCCCAGTAAGGCATAATTTCATGTCCAGAATAAATACCATCTAAATAGCTTTTACCTGATACTTGAACCAAATCACTTTGTTCTAAGATAAAACGTGCTTCATCATAACTGATAAGTCTTCGGTGGGTTGTCGTTAAAATGTTTGTAAGTGTTTGTCTAAATGCATCACCTGTTAAACCATTTAAATCTGCATAATAATTTAGTAATCCTGTTTCTGTTAAAGCATTAAATCCAGGTGGTGTTAAATTACCTCTTTGGGTTGCAAATCTAGCGATAATCGCTTCTAAATCAGGATCTACTGGCGCATCTGTAAATACTTCCATAAGCATCGTAGCACTTGTTTGACTAAATACTTCGATTAAATCTATAAATACTTGTTCACCACCCATTAAATCGGATGTAGCAGTCAGTTCAAATTTTAATCTAAAGCGTGCAGATGTTGAGATTTTAACTTGGTAGCTTTGAATATTTGAATCCATCTCAATTAAGTGACTTTCTAGTGGCACTTGACCAATCTCTGGCATTAAATGTAATGTGACATGATGGTTATATGAACGACCAAGAAATCTTACTTCTGCAATATTTTCAAAGTAGAACTGTGTTTCTAAGTAAGGTGTATTGGTATTATTTCTTAACTGAACCGATTTTAAACCTTCAATCGGGTTTGTGGTTGATGCAGAACCATTTAAAATGTTATATAGATTACCTTCACTACCGTCTATCCTTGGGATTGTATTGTTCACATAATTCGTTCTTGCTTCAAAGGATTCACCTTCAAAGTCTTCATTATAAATTGGTTCAATATAATCAAACATCACATCTAAGCTAAAAAGTTCATATGAAGCGGTAGTTTCAAATATAGCTATAACTGTAATTGTTGTTACATCTTTTAAAGATGATTCGTATGGTCTTAGATCAATATAATTATTTTCAGTAGTTGCAAGTACTGTGGATGCACCTGTGTCCTGATTATTAATCAATATATCATAAGCTACTGCAAGTGTATGTTGATTCCAACTTAAGGTTGAATCATCTAATTCATATGTATGAATACTAGGTTCAATAAATCTTGCATAAAGTGTAAAATCATTCGTTATGGTTTGATCAAGATCAAATATTTGGTTAAACTCAGCATCCAAATACCATGCATAAAAAATTAGTGTCGGATGTTCTGGTTTTTCTATTGTGCTAAGGATTTCTCCTTCTAAGACAACTTGATCGGCAATATCTATAATGCCTCCAGTATCGAAAGTAACAATGTGATAACCAGTAACTGCTTCAAATACCGTATAGAGTTCTAAGTCTTCAAAAACCTCGTGTGTTGGTAATATTTCTTGGTCATCTAAAACTTTTCGATAACTAATTAATCTTAATGCTGTATGTGAATAAGTTATGGATTCTAATGTTTGACCGTATATGATTGTATGATTCACAGTTTCTAATGAATATGTATCAAATATAGAAACATTAAACGTTATTGCATTCCATCCGGCAAACAACTCCAAATCGCTTTTATAATCATTATTAGGTATATATGCAGTAATTAAATCACTATCTATATACCAACCTACAAATATGTAACCTTCACGAGTGGTTGTATGCGAACGAGATAAATCCACTAAAGAAAAGTCAGTGACTGTAATCGTATCTATTAAAGAACCACCATTTGTATGGAATGTAACTTCATACGTTTCATCCTCAAAAAAGTCGGCAATCATTGTGCAGCCAGTTAAAAAAAGTATGGACATTAGTAAGGTAAATAATAAACGCAATTTCATGGTGCACCTCATAAGTTTTAATATCCTTTATTTTACCATAAAAAACCAACCATTGTTTGGCATAAGCGATGCACACTTTGATTCAAAACCTCACCCTGAATAAAGGAAGAGGTACTTGCTATGCAAGTACCTCATTCGTTTAAGATTCAAAATTATCTGGGTTTTTCTTTTTTTGTTTGGCTGCTTTCTTTTCTTCTTTTATCATACGCTTATCAGCCTTTTTTTGAATCTTTGCAGCTTTTTTATCTGCTAGTGCTTGGCTTTTTTGTTCACGAATAGAACGTTTATGTTCACGTTTATCGCGTTCAACTTGGCCAGCAGAGGTATAAAAACTACGGGTACCTAGTTTTACTTCGTTACTTGATAAAAAATCAAATGTAATATATTGGCGTTCATTGGCAGAACGTTTGATGATTTCATATTGATTTTGACTGATTGTTACTTTCTTGATGCTCTTAGATAAAAATACAACTTTACCATCTAATTTTGATTTTTCACCATCAATAGCTTTGTAGTGTTCAGTCAAACCATCTGTGTTTACATGCCAAGCATTGCCTTTTGAAAATATTACAGATTCTCCGTTATCTGCTTTATAAACTAACATATCTTTTCCCATTTCCCTCTAACCTCCTCATATTAAAAATAATATACCTTTAGTAAATTAATTTTAATGATTACTCATATTATAGCATGAATTGCCCTTCTATATTCAAGATATCACTACTATAAAAAATAAAAAACCTTCATAATAGAAGGTTTTTAGTTGTAATTAGATAAATTCGATGATTGCCATCGGTGCTGCATCGCCACGGCGAGGTACAGTTTTGATGATTCTTGTGTAGCCACCTGTACGGTCATTGTAACGTGGTGCAATTACGCTAAATAGCTTTTGAAGTGCGTCTTGCTCTTCACCAGCTGGTTCTAAACGTACAGTTTCAGCTGCTTGTCTGCGTGCTGCTAATGTACCTTTTTTAGCTAATGTAACCATTTTATCAGCAACGCGTTGTACGGATTTTGCTTTTGCTTCTGTTGTCGTAA
>CAZRKJ010000014.1:0-19163 GCA_964600775.1 uncultured Acholeplasma sp. | reverse complement strand
AAACTTTTGCTAAAGGAGCTAAAGCATTAGTTGTACATGATGCAGCTGAAACGATAGTTTCAGAACCATCTAAGATGTCATCGTTAACGTTGTAAACAACAGTTTTAACGCCTTCACCTGTTGCTGGTGCAGAAACAACAACTTTCTTAGCACCTGCTTGAATATGTAACCCAGCTTTGTCAGCTGAAACAAATAGACCTGTTGATTCTAATACAACATCAACACCTAATTGTCCCCATGGTAAAGCTGATGGGTCTTTTTGAGCATAAACAGTAATTGATTTACCATCAACAACTAATTTATCACCATCAGTTGATACTTCGTGACCTTTAAATGGTCCTTGTGCAGTATCATATTTTAGTAAGTATGCTAATGTTTCTGTGTCTGTTAAGTCGTTAATCGCAACAACATCAAATGCTGGATTTTCTACCATCAAACGAAACGCTAGTCTACCAATACGACCGAATCCGTTAATCGCTACCTTAATAGCCATATTTAATTCCTCCTAATATTTTTGATTTTTATTCAATACTATTTTATCATATTATTCTTAATATGCACTGCTAATTAGCCTGTAAACGTTTACTTACCACAATCTCCATTATTTTAATTATAGTGATTGTATGATATAATCATACTGTGAGGTAAATTAGAATGCATATGAATGTTGAAATTGAGTTTAAAACACAAATATCTAAGGAAAAATATGATGAATTAATTAATATTTTCGAATTAGACCAAAATGTATTTAAACAAACAAACTTTTATTTTGATACAAACGATTTAACTTTAAATAAGCGCTCAATGGTTTTACGCATTAGACAAAAGAAAGAAACCTTTAAGTTGACTTTAAAATCTCAAAGTGAAACAGGTGCCTTTGAATATCACGTCTTAATTAGTCCAGAGCAAGCACAAAAAATGCAAAAAGAAGGCTTTAATACAAAAGACTTCTTCGAACAAATTGACTATTTTGTAACATTTCAAACATCATTAGACAATTTTAGAGCCTCAACACCCTACATGGGTGGGATATTATTCTTAGATTATAATGAATATTGTGGCTTAAAAGATTATGAATTAGAATATGAAGCAGATCACTTTGAAACTGGGTTAGACATATTTAACAAAATGTTAAATAAATTCCAAATCACTTTCCAACAAACCAAAAGAAAAAGTGAACGTGCATTAACCTGTATCATTCCCAATATCGAATAACTACAAAGCGCTACATAGCGCTTTTTTCATAAATAAAAGTGAGGTATATACCATTGGTATCTATCTCACTTTTATATTTGGTGCTACCAGTCTCCCCAGACCTTTTTACTTATTAACTAATTGCGTCACTTCTTGAATATGCGCATCTTTTATATCCAAGCCTTTAAGTGAAGCTGCTTTCAACATATAAAGCATTTGATTTATTGCCAGTTGGTCAAATAATATCGGACCATCTTTTAGTATTTTCTTAGTAAATGCGATTGTATCTTTTGTCTGTAATACATAATGTCTATGATCGACATCAATACGTTGTAATTTGCTACGATTCGTGAAACTAATAATTGGAACAATTTCACTTTGATTTACATTTAAATAACTTGCAAGTGATTGATGGTGTAAATTGTTTTGTCTGATTGGATTATAGAATTTATTCTTAATAAAATAAGATAATACTTGCGTCCAATATACATCACTTTTACTTCCATAGATCGAACCACTATAATTCTTAATCTCATAAAGTAAAATACCACGATCACTAATTAATACTAAATCTAATTCTGTATGTGTCGTATGCTTACCTGGAATGTAAACATTTGTAAAAATATTTGATCTAGGTGCAACCCTGGTTAACTTTCTATATAATCTAAATTCACCCATTAAACCTTTATTAAAATAGGTTTTAAATAGTCCGTTGCCTGACTTTTCTTTATATCCTGATTGATAGATTGTTACCACATCATATCCAAACATGAGTATTTTAGCAATCATTATAATAACTTGTGAAACTAAGTACCATAATGTAAAGCTTACACCAAAAATCAAATCAAATATATCTAATTGATCTCTTCTTTTCTTCGACATAATCTCCCCTTAAATCGTTTTTCATATTAAGGTTATTATAACGGTCAAAAAAAATAAAAGATAGCCTTTGTTAAAATAAAGCAACGGCTATCTATAATATGTGAAGAATATTCAACTTTTAATTTCTATATAATTTTTGAGGTGGGTTTGGATATGCATCAAATATAACTTCATAAGAACTATAATATTTTGTAACTTCTTTATAATCAATTACGTTTAGTACGATAAATAACAAACTTACC
This sequence comes from uncultured Acholeplasma sp., assembly GCA_964600775.1. Taxonomy (GTDB): domain Bacteria; phylum Bacillota_I; class Bacilli_A; order Acholeplasmatales; family Acholeplasmataceae; genus Acholeplasma. The sequence continues at coordinate 16,845 of CAZRKJ010000014.1, read as the reverse complement.
ATGACATTAAAGAACCCGAAATTTGAAGCATTAAAGTAAACAATCATTGCAACAACAAACTGTAAGATACTAAACATGGATAATAGAATAGATTGTTCTAACCCTTCAAACTGGTGATCATATCTTATTGTTTTATATCGGAAGGGTAGATTGATTATTGATAGGATTACTATGAAACTATAAAATAGTAATATTAATAAATAAAAGCTATTTAATAAGATCTCTGATTCATTTAAACTTTCTAATTTAAGCCCAATACTTATTATGGATATAATCGATGCAACTACAATAAAGATTCTAGTAATCATCGTTAATTTCAAATTGCTAGGTTTTTCATTAGCAGACTCATAATAGATATCATCGGTATAGTTAATAATAAAATCATCTTTGCCTCTTAGATATCTAACATACATCAATTGACAGTATAAAATTGATACTAAATTTAAGAATACATAATATATCGAATTGGACATGAGCATATAGGATAATATACCAATTAATATAATTGAAAATACAAGGTATACATATAATACGACAGGTTTATTTAAAATTGGCATATAATTTCTAAATTTCTTTATTCTATATGGAATTGGTGGGGTAAAATCTTTAGCTGTTGCTTCTAGTCTAAAGATTTCTTTTTCAGTGTAATATAGTTCGTTAACTGGAATGTCAAAGAATGTGCAAGCTTGGTGTATTTGTTCAGGGCTCATATTGGATGCCCCACTTTTCCATTTAGATAGTAAAGTACGATCTAACTGGTTAGCTTTAGCATAGGCGGACATTGTAACATTATTTAAAACTAATAATCTAAAAAAATTCTCATGAATTATTTCTTGCCTTCTTTGCAAATCCATTATATGGTTGTTCTCCTTAAGGAATAGATATAAACCCATTATAGCATATCAAAAAAGAAAGAATAACGAAAGTTATTCTTTGGTAGGCTCTTCAGATTCTATTGTTGCAAAATATCTACTTAATGTATCTTCATAATGTGTGAAGTCTTCTTCTGAGTTTTCACGCATAATCATTTCTCTTAAACGCTTTGGAATAAATACACGTATTTCTTCATCATTATATCCAACTTGCATGCGTTTATCATCGACAATGATTGGACGCTTTAATACAGATGGGTGATTAATAATAAAGTTTTTTAATTCAGATACAGACATATCTTCTACTTCTAGTTCTTGTTCCTTAAATACTTTGGAGCGTGTCGAAATAATATCATCAAATCCGTTTTCAGCATGATGTAGCATCATTTCAATGTCTGCATCATCAATACGGTGGTTGAATAGATTTTTTTCCTCATATGCTACCTTATGCTCATCGAGCCATTTTTTAGCCTTACGACATGATGAGCAACTTGGAGTCGTATAAATTGTAATCATTTCGAGTCTCCTTTGTTCCTGTATCTACTTAAAGGACTATACAAGATTCCTTCAAGAGTGTCTAGTTTTATTATATAGTTTTGTCAATTAATTTACAATAGCAAACAAGGAAATTATTTTTAGGGTCAATCTGAAAACGTATTCATCGCTTATTTATGAATATATTCTGTTGTTTTCTTTATATTTTAACAAAATATTGATATAATTGCTATAACTTATTTAAGGAGCGTGGACCATATGTCAAAATGGGATTTATCAGTCTTTTATCCAAGTGATGAAGCTTGGGAAGTAGACTTTAATTTATTAAAAACAAAAGTTTCAGAGTTTAGCAACTTCAAGGGCAAACTTGGCGCATTTGAAAGTTTTAAAGCGTATCATCAATTTGATGAGGAAGTCACTAAATTATTATACAAAGTTTATGCTTATGCACACTTAGCATCTGACTTAAACCTAAAAGATACAAAGAAAATGCAAATGAACCAACAAGTAGGTTTACTGTTCTCACAGTTAAGTCAAATCACTGCTTTTGTTTCACCTGAAATCATTGGTTTAGGTGAAGAAACAGTATTATCTTTTGTAGAAAAAGATGATTTCTTAAAGCCTTTTAAATTTCCTTATCAAAAGTTATTTAGAGGTCAGTCACATATATTAGATGAGAAAAGCGAACAATTACTATCTAACTTCTCACCTATTCGTTCTATTCCAACATCGCTTTATCAAGCCTTATCAACAATTGATCGTACAGATGAAACAATCAAACTCTCTGATGGTTCTGAAGTTTTAGTTTCTCAAGCTCAATTTAGAGCACTAATTGAGGATGCACCAACAGCTGAAGATAGAAAAGCTATTTTTACATCACTTTATAAAAAATATGTTGATAATAAAACAGCATTTGCTGCTACATACAACTTAGTACTACAACAATTATCAGCAAACGTTAAAAATAGAGGCTATGAATCAAGTCTAGATGCTGCACTATTTGGTAATAATATCCCAACTTCAGTATTCTTAAATTTAAAAGATACAGCATATGAGAACACACATACACTTAAACGTTATGTTGCATTAAGAAAGAAAGCATTAGGTTTAGATGAATACTTTACATATGATCGTTTCCTACCACTTGCAAAATCTGGTAAAAAGTATCCTTATGAAGAAGCTAAAGCTTTATTCCTAGAATCTATTAAAGCATTCCCTAAAGAATTTGTCGACAACCAAATTGAAGCAATTAAAGATGGTTATGTTGATGCTATGCCTCAAGATGGTAAACGTAGTGGTGCTTATTCTTCTAGCATGTATGGTCATCATCCATTTATTTTACTGAATCATAATGATACATTAGATGCAGTCTTTACACTTGCTCATGAAGCTGGACATAGTGCACACTCAATTTTCTCTGATGCTGCACAGCCAATGCCTATTTCAAACTATACAATCTTTGTTGCTGAAATTGCTTCAACATTTAATGAACATGCATTATTAGACTATCTACTTGAAAAATCTACATCTAAAAAGGAAAAGATTGAGCTCTTATCCTTAGCAATCGATAACATCCATTCAACCTTCTACCGTCAAACTTTATTTGCTACGTATGAATATGAGGCAAATAAACTTGTAAGCGAAGGTAAACCTATCAATGATAAGGCATTAAGTCAAATCATGATTGATTTATACAAACACTATTATGATCTTGATTTAACTAAAGAGCCAGGTAAACAATTTGTATGGGCATATATTCCACATCTATTCTACACACCATTTTATGTTTATCAATATGCGACTGCATTTAGTGCATCCTTAAAGATTTATGAGAATGTAAAAACTGAACAACCAAAAGCATTCGAAAATTATATAAAGATGCTAAAAACTGGTGGTTCAATGTATCCAGTTGATGAAGCTAAGATTGCTGGTGCTGACTTAACTAAAAAAGAATCATTCCAAGCAGTTGTTACACGTATGGAATCATTACTTGATCAATTAGAAGTTTTACTAAATGACTAAAATTTGTTGACTATTTAGAAAAAAGATATACAATATATACGAGCAATGATAAGAACAAGTACCTACCAATATTTTTTAAAAGCGACCTATAGTCTGGTGAAATATAGGAAAAATGTTGTAGCGAATGGACCTTGGAGCTTACACAACTAAACATTAAGTGCACAATTTATTGTGAACTAAGGTGGTACCGCGAAATTATTTATTTCGTCCTTAGAAGTTTATAACTTTTAAGGACGATTTTTATTTGTTGAAAGGAAAATATCTATGAAAAGATTAGTCTCAGGCATCAAACCAACTGGTGAATTAACATTAGGTAACTATATTGGTGCAATCAAACAATTTGTAAAACTTCAAAATGAATTACCGGAAACAGAGTTTTTCATTTTTATCGCTGATTTACATGCAATAACAACCCCACAAGACAAACAATTATTAAAAAAACGTGTGCGTGATATCGCCGCATACTATATTGCATGTGGTTTAGATCCAAAACGTGTTAACTTATTTGTTCAATCTGAGGTCATTGAACATACGCTACTTGCATATATTATGGAGTCTACTGCATATATTGGTGAAATGGAACGTATGATCCAGTTTAAAGAAAAGCGTGCATCTCAAACCGAAGGTGTACGTACTTCATTACTAACTTATCCAGCACTAATGGCTGCAGATATCTTATTATATGACGCAAGCATTGTGCCGGTTGGTGAAGACCAAACCCAACATCTAGAACTTACTAGAACACTGGCAGAACGTTTTAACCATTTATACGGTGATACATTTGTTGTACCTGAAGGGTATTTTACAAAAGTAGGTGCAAAAATAAAAGATCTTCAAGATCCTACAAAGAAAATGAGTAAATCAGATGATTTATCTCAAAAGTCTTACATCCTACTTCAAGATAATTTAAATCAAATTAAAAATAAAATTAAATCTGCTGTAACGGATTCAGATACTTCAATTAAATTTGATGAGAAAAATAAACCCGGTATATCTAATTTACTTACTATTTATGCATCCTTGACAGACTTTTCTATTGCAGATATTGTAGATAAGTATAAAGATGAAACCAGTTATGCAGGATTTAAGTCAGATTTAGCAGATATCGTTGCAGATCACATTGGCAGCATTCAAGAAAAATATCAAACACTCATTAATTCTTCAGAATTAGATGATATCTTAGATTTAGGTGCAAGAAAAGCATCTTTGTACGCACAAAGAAAGATTTCCAAAGTCCTCTCTCGGATGGGTTTAAAAAGAAAAAAGTGATTTCAAATCACTTTTTTTGTTGTTTAACTGCTTCAAATGTACGTACTGGAAACTCATGTTCACCATCACGTTGTAAATAACTATCTGTTAACATCTCAACTTTAATGTGATTACCTTGATAAAAACTTACATAACGTTTAAATATACGATGCCACCCAAAATATATCGTAGGGAATATGATAATAATCAGCCATCTAGGTATCTTTTTTATTACTACTAATTCCAAATGATCTAACCCACGTTTCATCTTAGGTGCAAGTTTCATACCACCACCAAAATATGGTGCATTCATTGCTGTTACAAACCAAACTTTATTTTCTTCAAAGGTTTTACCATCAATTTCAATCATGGCAGAACCTGGTTCATATGACATAAAGGATTTAAATGCATTCTTAAAATAATTTGATTTGCTTTTAGCTTCCTTAGAACGGTTAACGTTATAACAAACCAAGCCATCTAAACCAACACCAGTACCATTTAAGAATAACTCTGTTTTACCATTAACCTTTAATGTTGGCAAGTTTTTTAAGTAAGGTTTAATATCTACAAGTTTATTTTTGGCTTTCACACTACGCATAAAGTCATTACCAGTACCTGCCTTGTACATATAAACATGAGGTTTAATTTCGATACCAGATATTTGGTTAACAACACGATTTAGTGTTCCATCACCGCCAATTAAAATCATACGATCTTGGGCATTATAGCCATTTAAAAACCTCTCAACATTGTCAATTTCTAATAAATTGACAATGTTGACTTCAAAGCCTTTGTTCATAGCCTTTTTTTCTAGTTTTTTAGCAATCTTTATATTTTTACCCTTACTTGATAAAGGATTATATAAAATAATGTCCATACACTCACTTAAATACGACTAATGCGTATTTTTTCTTTCCTCGTCTTAGAATACTGTAGCTTCCAAATGCCTTATCTACAATTTGTAAATCATAATCTAGTGTTTGTATTTTAACACCATTAATGCTAATTGCACCACTATTTACAAACTCACGTGCTTCACGGTTGGATTGAGCAAGCCCAGATTTAACAATGACTTCAACAAATGATTCATCTTTTACTTCTACAACATCAAGTACGCGTTCAAGTGTTTTATATGCATCCATTGATAAATCATTAAACTCCCCGCTAAACAATGCATCAGTTACTTTGATTGCTGTTTGACATTGTGCTTTACCATGAACAAGTGTAACGACTGCTTCTGCAATTTGTCTTTGAGCATAACGTAGTTCTGGTTTAATTTTATGCTCTGTTAAGATTGCTTCAATTTCATCTTGTTCTTTAAGTGTTAAAAGTTTTAAAAATGTTTCAATATCTGCATCACTAGCATTTAAAAAGTATTGGTATAACTCATATGGGCTGGTAAGTTCCTTATCTAGCCATAGTGCACCTGATTCTGACTTCCCAAATTTAGTGCCATCTGATTTTAATAAGAGTGGGCTTGATAAGGCAACAGCCTCGTTTGGACCTAAGATGCGTCTAATTAATTCTAGTCCAGAAGTTAAATTACCCCACTGGTCTGATCCACCAAATTGAATTTTAACATTATGATTTTGGTATAAATATAGCCAGTCAATCGATTGTAGAATCATATATGAAAACTCTGTATAAGAAATACCAGATTCCAATCTTTTTTGTACAGTATCTTTATGTAGCATATATGATACACTAAAATGTTTCCCATAATCTCTTAAAAATGAAATCAAATCAATTTTGGATAACCATTCATAGTTATTAATAAACTCAACATCACCATCAATTAATGTGCGAATTTGAGCTTCAATTTTATGTGCATTTTCAAGTGATTTTTCAAGTGTTAACAATGAACGCTCACTTGTTTCTCTTGGATCACCAATTAAGCCCGTACCACCACCAATTACTACTACTGGTGTATGTCCGTGTTTTTGAAGGTATAACATACGTACGATTTGTACTAAGTGTCCAACCGTTAATGAAATACCTGTTGGGTCATACCCAACATAAAATTTAATTTTTTCTTCATTCAATAGTTTTTTCGCAAGTTCAATATCACTTACATCTTTAACCATGCCTCTATATTCGAGTTCTTTAAATAAATCCATATTATCACTGTCCTTTAAATTACAATTTTATCTTAACATATTTTTAAAAAAATAAGTCCTTAGGTTAAAAATAACCTAAGGACGATTATAAATCGCGGTACCACCTTAGTTCACAAATAAAAAACTTGTGCACTTAATAATTCAAATGATCTCGTTAGTTGTAATTCATAAATATCATTAACTTCTAGTATTTCACCTATTACTAGATCGCTTTTTATAAGTTGATACTTACTACTATATCTAAGTCTATGATCGATTAAATTGACTGTCTTTGTATAATTCTATGTGGCAAGATAATGCGTGTATTCTCAACATCTTGAGATTGCATTAACTTAGTTAATAAACGCATAGACACTGCACCAATATCATAAACTGGAATATCAATGGATGTTAATTCTGGTCTGGATAAAGCTGCATACTTGGTATTTTGGAAACCTGCTATTTTTAGATTTTCAGGTACTTTCTTACCATTATTAATTGCAGTATTTAAAAATGATACTGCAATGGAGTCTCTAACAGCAATCGCTCCATCTACATTAATATCTGCAAAGAATGTTTCAAAGTGAGGTTTGTTGATACTTGTATCCCCACTGGTTCTAAAGATCATTGGTTCAAGCTTAGATTCAACCATTGCCTTTGTATAACCTTCTTCTTTTTTATCATTCACACTATATCGTCTAGCTGTACTTAATAAATAGATATCTTTACAACCTTTTTCAATTAACTTCTTAGTGATTTCATAACCAGCTTTAACATAATCAATTGAAACCGTTGGCACAATCGGATCTGAGGTTGCAACATTTGCAAACACATAAGGAATTTTACTATCATTAAACATGCGTTTAATTAATTCTACATCACGATCACTTAACTCATCATTTAAATACAATATACCGTCCACTTGTTCTGCAACAATATTTTGAAGCGTATCTAAAACATCTGCCTCATCATGAATTGTAAATAGTTTAATTGAGTATTTATACTTTTCAGCAATATCTGCAATACCACCTAACATCTCTGATACTGATGCTCTGGTAATATCTGATATAACAACCCCTACGGTTGTAGTTTTTCTACTTGCCAAACCACGTGCAATAACATTTGGTCTGTACCCTAGTTCTTTAATAACTTTTAAAACACGTATACGTGTTTCTTCTTTTACCTTTTCAGGTGAATTTAAAACTCTAGAAACAGTCGCAAGCGAGACCCCCGCTGCACCTGCAACGTCATAAATAGTTGCATTACTCATAGATATCACTCCTTTAATAATTAGCATTATATCACAAATTGTAAGCACTTACAATATGTAATGTAACAAAATGAAAAAACTTTCATAAAGTGAACATATTATACTTCAATCTCATCGCTTATTAAAGAAAAACACTCCAACATTGTTGTGTTGGAGTGTCTATCTATAAAATAATTATTTTTGTTTCTTTTCTTTAATACGTGACGCTTTTTTACTTAACGTACGGATGTAGTTTAATTTCGCGCGACGTACGATACCGAAACGAATAACTTCGATACGATCAACAGCTGGTGAATGAACTGGGAAAGTTCTTTCAACACCAATACCGTTTGAAATTTTACGTACTGTAAATGTTTCACCAATTCCAGCTCCTTGACGCTTAATTACTAAGCCTTCAAATAACTGAATTCTTTCTTTCGCGCCTTCTTTAATTTTAACGTAAACACCTACAGTGTCTCCAGCGTTAAAACTTGGACGTTCAATTAAGTGTTTTTTAGTGATTTCAGCGATTAACGCTTGACCTTTTAGTTTTGCCATATAACGATTCTCCTTATTCTACGTCTGTTCTTGAGTAGTTAAAACTCAGCGGACCAGCGTGCCTTTTAAATTATACATGAAACCTTATTTTGTTTCAATGTTTTTCTTAATTTTGTCTAGAATCTTACTTTCTTCTTTTGTAAGCACTCTATTCTCTAATAAATCCGGTCGTTTTAAATAAGTCTTTTCAAGACTCTTTTCTAAACGCCATAAACGTACTTTTTCATGATGACCGGATTTTAATACATCCGGTATGCGCATGCCTAAATACTCATCAGGTTTTGTATATTGTGGGTATTTTAGTAAGCCTTGTTGGTGTGAATCTTCCATATAGGATGCTTCATTAATGACACCAGGAATCAGCCTGGTAATACTGTCTGTAATGACCATCGCTGGAATTTCACCGCCTGTTAAAACATAATCACCAATACTTATTTCTTCATCAATTAAGTGTTGAATACGATCATCAATGCCTTCATAATGTCCACAAATTAAAATTAAGTGTTTAATCTCATCACGCCACTTTGTGGCTTTTTGTTGATTAAATACATTACCTTGCGGCGAGAGTAATACGGTATATGTATCCTCTGTTTTTAATTTATGTATCAGTTTATGAAACGGTGGATAAATCATTAACATACCCGCACCACCACCATAAGGTGTGTCATCAATCTTTCCACCCTTTAAATCGGTATACAATCTCAAATCATGTATATTAATTACTACACGCTTATCTTCGATTGCATGCTTTATTTTAGATGTTGTAAGAAATTGATCGAAAAACTGTGGGAATATTGTAATTATATCTATAATCATATTAAACCTTCTATTGTTTCAATCTTAATCGATTCATCATCTACAGACTTAACGAATGCATCGACAAACGGAATAAGTATGAGTTTATGATTATCAAGGCGTTTTACACGTAGTAAATAGCCTTGTGGCACATCAACAAGTTCAATCACATTTCCAATCAAATAATTATGTTGATCATATACTTTAAGACCAATCAATTTAGGTAAGTGATATACATCATCATCTAATTGTGTTGGTTCTTCATCTGTATATACTTCTTGTTGTTTTAAGTGTTCCACTTCAGTTAAAGTTGGATAGCCCTCAAATGCGACTAAGAATATATCTTTTTGTCTTCTTACAGATTGTATGATATAAATCTCATCATTAATAATAAGTTTTCGACCCTTTTTAAAACGATCAAAATCTGTATTGGGTCTGATTTTAACTTCCCCTTTGATGCCGTGGGTTTGAACCACTTTACCAATTGAATACAACATTATCAATACGCATCTATGTCTAAATGGACACGTTTGCCAACTTTAGATGCACCTGCATAAACAATAGTACGGATTGCAGTTGCAATCTTACCACCTTTACCAATCACACGACCTAAATCTTGCTCACTTACAAGTAATTGCACATGAATGATTTGATCATCTGAAGATAAAATTTTAACAGAAACATCATCTGGGGAAACCACTAATGGCGTAACTATTTGTTTGATTAACTTTGCAAAATCGACTGCCATATGTTCGACCCCCTTTTATAATTATTTGTTTAATACATTAAACTTTTTGAATAAACTCTTAACTGTATCTGTTGGTTGTGCACCAGTACTTAACCAAGCTTGTACTTTTTCACCATTCACATTAACTGTTCCTTTGATTGGTTCATAAGTTCCTAAGATTTCTAAGAATTTTCCATCTCTTGGTGCTTTTGAATCTGCTGCTACAATTCTGTAGAATGGACGTTTATGATTACCAAAACGTTGTAAACGTAATTTAACTGCCATGTTATTTTCTCCTTTATATCTAAATTTAATTCCATACTATTTTAACACAAATCAAACGACTGTCAAGTACTTTTGGTTGACAATGTTATATATTTACATTTTGATCAAAAAATAGCGATGGTTGTACGCCAATAAAACCTTTAACATTCTTTAAATGATTGGTTAAGAGTTTCTCGCCTTTAGCCTCGTCTAAATAAACGACAGCGTAACTAAATTTCTTTGAGATATAAGCTAAGTTCACATCCATTTTACTTAAACGTTTAGGTACTTCCTTACCCTTATAATCTACAATATATGCACATCTTTTTACTTCCATATAATTACCTTCCAAATATATCACTTTCATTAATTACTTTGTATTGCCCTAAATCCAAGTCAAGTTTTAATAAACCTACTTGAATTCTTTTTAAATTTAAAACTTCATAACCTACATGTTTAAACATTTTTTTAACCTGATGGAATTTACCTTCATCAATAGTAATGGTTGATACATTATCTATTGAAGTTAGATTGATTGCTTTTGTTTGATACGTTGAACCATCTGTATCAATCAAAATAACACCTTGCAACAACTGATTCAAACTAATCTGATCTAATGAACGATCGAGTGTTGCCTCGTATACTTTTTGAATATGTTTTTTAGGATGCGTGATTTTATGTATCAGCGGACCTGATGTTGTTAAAATCATTAACCCCTCACTATCATAATCTAATCTACCAGCAATTTTCAAATCAAATTGATTCATTGGTGGACCTATTAAGTTAAACAGTGATGGATAAACTTCATCAATATGACTAGATAAATACCCTTTTGGTTTGTTAAATGCTAAAATGATATTTTCTTGGTAAAATACTTCCCTACCATTAACGGATATTTTATCATAAATTGGATCAATTTTTACATCAGACGAAACAGCTTGATCATTATTAATCACAACAAGGCCATTTTTAACCATGGTTTTAATATCTTTACGACTACCAAATTTTAAGTTGGATAGAAATTTATCTAGTCTCACGAAGGCACTCCTTATGATATAATATTTATTAGAGGTGAATATTTTTATGATCAAAATGAACCATATTATTAGAGAGGGACATCCTAGTCTAACGACCCCTTCTAAACCTGTACTACTACCATTATCTCAAAAAGATATCGAATTAGCTAAATCTCTTTTAGAATATGTGAAAAATAGTCAAGATGAGGCAATGGTTACTAAATATAAATTACGTCCTTCAGTTGGTTTGGCTGCACCTCAGATCAACCAATTAAAACGTATGTTTGCAATGCACGTAGAAGATATGGATGGTACAGTTTATTCTTATGTCATGATTAACCCTGAAATCATTGGTCACACAAAAGAAGAAACATATCTACCGGGTGGTGAAGGTTGTCTTTCTATTGACCGAGCAACCACTGGAATTACGCCAAGATATTATGCTATTAAAGTTACAGGTTACTATCTAGACTTTAATACAGATACTGCTAAACCAATGGACATGACACTTGAAGGTTATCCTGCAATCGTATTCCAACATGAATACGATCACTTAGATGGTGTATTATTTATCGATAAACTATATCCAGCACTACCAAATGCATTTCCACTCTTTGAATCTTCTAACGAAGAAACACCTGAACAAGAAACTTAATCATTAAGATGTTAGCCTAGCTAACGTCTTTTTTATAAGATAAGCGGGCACATGCCCGCTTATACTATTTAATAAATTAAACGGATACGCCTACAGAGACTACCGGTTTATATCTAAATTCTGCAATATTATGTGATTTTTGAATTTCTGCTTTATTACCGTAATAGTCTAAAACATCAACTTCTAATTCCTCAATACGATTTATTGTACCATCTAAATATGCCTTCACTTTTATAATTGCGGTATCAATTCTTTGAATAATACCACCAATTCTTAAATCCTGTATTTCATAACCAAATGCTTTATTTTCTTTATACCATTGATGCATAAATACATTTTTAAATTCAATAATTAATTTTTGGGTTGTTTTTAATTTTTTAACTAACTTTTCTAAATGATCATTATCTTGTGCTTGATAAGCAGCTCTTAACTCAACACCAAGTCTTGATTTATTTTTTAAGACCTTAAGTAATGCCAATTGTGTTTCAAAAATATAGGTATATGCACCATATGATGGCATTGCTTTTTTCATTTTATTGTAGTGCTTATTAAAGAGTTTTGGATAATGTGCTTCAGTAGAAGCATCTAATAAACCAATTAAGATGTCGTTATACAATAAATGTTTATTTGCTGTGGATTTAATCTTAGGGTTTTTAGTTAGTTGATTTGCACTATCTATAAGCATAAAGGCATCAAAATCAACACCAGTGACAGTTTTAAAACTGTGCTTGAATTGATCATCAACTGCTTTATGACCATACTTTAAAACACCATTATATGCTAATGATGGTAAAACTGAAAATGGTGATGCTTCAGCACCATTATCACCCCATGAAGTTATAATGACATTATCTATACCTTTGTTAGCACACGCAATCATGCTTGCTTCATTTGCAAGTAAGCTAAACCGGTTATCTGGTGTGAATCCAATCCATTTCCATGCACCACCTGCAAAGATAATTGGATTATTAAACTTTTGATGAATATCAATCATCTGCTCATATGTTTTAACATCTGTATGATAATAATCCCAATAAACTAAAGACACTTCTTTGGGTACTTGATCTATTGTAGTTTGTGGAATGACTTTATTAGTATTGTAATAATCACCCCAACCTTGAGCTAAAAACATATCCGACCACATCATCGGTTCTAAGTCATACTTTTTACAAATTTCAATGACACGTTTTAAATGATTAATCATAATATCAAAACGGTCTTGATAACCATTTTTGTCTAAAAATTTACCACGACCTAGCATATAAGCCTCATCCATACCAATATTAATCTGCTTGGATTTAAAGGTGGTTGCTACTGTCTGAATCATCTTTTCAATAAATGCATATGTCTTATCTTCACCTACGAATAAAATATCTAGTGTATCAAATAAATGACCATATTCACGGTATCTTGTGATTGCATTTAAATGTGCAAGTGTTTGTATACATGGTACTAATGCCATACCTAAACTATGTGCAAAACTTTCAATCGTTTGAAGTTCATTCTTTGTATATGCGCCACGCATATATCCAAAAAATGGTTCATCAGCCATTTCAAAAGTATCCTCTGTATAAAGTTGTAGTGCATCATAGCCAAATAATACTAAATTAATTAAATATTCCTTAACAGTATCAACAGTTGCAACCGCATTTCTAGATGCATCTAGCATAAATGTTAAATGTTTAATACGCTTTGGATACTGAATGTTAAAGGTATCCTTATCCATGTGTTCTTTAAATATTCTTAGACCAACATAAAGTTCATTATGTGTACTTAACCCAATATTTAATGCATCCTTTGTTTTTTCAACACTTAGACTAGGTGCACTAAAAACATTTAGTTTCAATCCTTTATCAGTCAATTCAATACCTAATTTATTCGCAATGATTAAAATGCCTTCTTGATACTTTAAATCTAGTTTTTGTATGTTTAGTTTCATCTGGACATCCTTCCTTATTCCAATGTAATCTTTTTATTTAAAAACATTAATGATAAAATTGCCATTTGAATCCTTAAAACTCTATATGTATCCGTTGAACGATATCGCTCTATGAAGTCATTATAGATTTTTAGTTCGTGTTTAGATTTTTTTAAAACCATCTTAGAAAACCAGTTTTTATCATTAGCTCTATTTAGTAGCTCAATTAAACTAGAATCTAGTACAACATAGCCGCTAAATTGCCGCTTAATAAATCGTTTTACAATATCTGCAACAGCAATGTTTTCACTACTACCTATGACACGCCCAGCACCTAATTTATCAATATCATCCATAATAAGCATACCAATGTGATTTCTTAGTATACGAAAAGCAGTAATCTCTGCCTCATTTAATTTATATAAGTATACATAGTCAAACATAATCTCTACATTTTTTTTGATCTTTAATGCATCAAAAATGTAGCGATAAATTTTAGGTGTATGTCCATCACTAAATTTGATTAAAACTTTTAAACGTTGTCTTCTTATAATCTTTAATTGTTCTTTAACTGTGTGAACTACAAGTTTATAGTCACATGTTTGATCATCAAATTTAGGTATTGTGTAAACATAGTATAGAGGACTAAATTTCTTTACCTTCAATACAATAAATTCTAAAGTATTATTGTAGGCATGTACTTCTTCAATATCCTTCATATTAAAAGCATCCATTAATGGATCGATTGCAATAACTTTGGTTGATTTTAATGTATTTACATAGTTTTCAATTTCTATATCACTGAGTTCATAAAATTTTTTACCATCAATTTTTCTAAACATGAAGTGGGTTAAATTAAGTTTTTTAAAGAGTTCTAATTGTGTCTTTAAACTTGCACCTTGATAATCTAAATAACTAGATAGTATGGGTTTCATTCGTTCTTACCCCACTCATACATTAATATCGCACCAGCAATAGCAACATTTAAACTTTCTACATGTTTGGTTTGAATATTTAACCTACCGTCTAAATATTCAATAGTTTTTTGATTTAAACCTTGTCCTTCATTACCTAAAATTAAAATGAATGGTTCTCCCTTTTTAGGTAGATTAGCTGATGCATGTGCATCTGCTCCAAATACCTGATAACCGAGTGATTTTTTATATTCAATGAATGGATAGATATCCTTTCTTTCAACAAATAAGTCAAAAAGTGCACCACCAGATGCACGAATCGTTTTATCATTATAAAGATCTGCACTATGTGTAGATAAGACAACATGTAAAAAATCAAATGCAAGTGCACTTCTTAAAATTGCTCCTACATTATCAGGGTTTTGAACATCATCCAAGATCAAGATATTTTTGGATTCACGCTTGAAATCTAACTTCTTGCAGACAGCAAAACAATCATATGATGTTTCGGTTGTTTTAAGTAACTGCATAAGTTGCTCACTAATTAAAGTACCCTCAATTTCAGGGTTTGTTGTAACAACTTCTTCTACAACCCCTTTGTTGCGTGCTAAATCTACAAAGGTCTTACCATGTACAATAAATGTATTGGTTTGGTCTCTGTATTTTTTTGTTTTCAACTTCATCCAAGATTTAAATTTCGCATTGTCTTTAGATGCAATCATACCTTATGACTCCTCGTAAAATGAAGCCAGCGCTTCTTTAACATCAAATCCGTGTGCAGCAATATCAAATGCTGTATTTGGTGTAATAACCATGGTTTGAATGTTATCTAATGCTTGAGTTAATAACGTGTCAAATTCAAACTTTGCTTCTTCTAAATTGGCTTGGTAAATACTTGGTCTTGTCACAGGACTTTTTGGTACATAGATTGAACAACAATCGTTAAAAGGCAAAATAGAAGTTTCGTATGTATCTATTTTTTTAGCTATATTAATAATATCATTTTTATCATATGTAATTACAGGTCTTAATATAGGTATTGTTGTTACTGCTTCAATAACCTTAATACTACCTAAGGTTTGACTTGCAACCTGACCAACAGATTCTCCACTGATTAAGGTGTCAATATTATTAAGATCAGCAAATCTTTCACCAAGTCTATAAAACATACGACGCATAATTGTAATAATATAAGAATCCTCTACATGGCTTAAAATCTTTTCATGTATTTTTGTAAAAGGTACTAAATGTAATTTAATTTTATTTTCAGGTGTGTAGTATGCAAGTTTTTTAGATAAATCTATAACTTTTTGTACAGATTCTAGTGGTGTTAACGGCGTAGATTCAAAGTGAAATAATTCAATATTAATACCTTGTTTCATCATTAAATGTGCTGAAACAGGTGAATCAATACCACCTGATAACATAACAAGTCCACGACCACCTATACCAATAGGAAAACCACCAAGACCTGGAATTTTACCAACATAAACATAAGCACCTTCACTTCTAATTTCAATACTTAATACAGTATTAGGGTTTTTAACATCAACTTTTAACCCATTAAAGTTTGGTAGTATGAGTTTTGCAACCATTGAAGATACTTCAAGCGAGCTTATCGGATAGTTTTTATCTGTGCGTCTTGTCTCAATTTTAAATGTTGTAGGTAGTATAATTTCATTTTCTATAACATCTTTACATAGTTTAACTAATGCATCAATATCTGTTGTTGTTTTATAGACATAACTAAAAGAATGTATACCAGATACATAACCTAAATGTCTAATAACTTGTGCACTATCCACTTCATTAAAGTGGACAAAAATCCTATCATGTTGATATGTATATTCAACATTTAAATGTTCTAACTTACTTTTTATATTTTTTTTAATCTGGCCGATGAATTTGGGTTTATTTTTACCCTTAAGAACGAGATCACCAAAGCGAATTAAAATTGCCTTTTCCATATTATCACCATTTATTATTATACCATCTATAATGTATAACATTATGGCA
>CAZRKJ010000013.1:0-20183 GCA_964600775.1 uncultured Acholeplasma sp. | reverse complement strand
AAATCAGTATGGTGCACATCATGTTGAAATCGTTGATCCATTAAAGAACCGTTCAAATATTTGGAATATCCGTGGTGGATTTTTAAATGCGATTAAAGCTAGTTCAGACTTTATTGATGAGTGTGATGTCGTATTACCAAGGTCAAACATTGAAAACTTTTTAAACTATGTGAATGTTGTAAGTTCAGATTTAAATATACGCATCCCTTATTTTGGTCATATAGGTGATGGTAATCTTCACATCTATCTATGTAAAGATAGTATGGCTGATGACAAATGGGATAAGTTATCTAATCAAGCTTTTGATTTGCTATATAGGAAAGCTTTTGAGTATGGTGGGCTGGTTTCAGGAGAACATGGTATTGGGATAGCAAAACGCAGATATATGCATGAACTTTTAGGACCAACACAAATTGAAATTATGCAAGGAATCAAAACCGTTTTTGATCCTAAGAATATATTAAACCCTAAAAAAATTGTTTAAAAAACAAAAACGAATGTGTGATTAAATAAAACGGTTTCACTCATGATATAATATAGGTGTTCTAATCAAATGAGGTGGAGTTATAGATGAGTGTAATGTTAAATATGCTAAAAAATAAAGAAGCATTAAGTATGGCTGAGCGTATTGTTTTAGATTACCTAATTGAAAATAAAACACATCTAAAAGATTTTAGTGTTGAAAAGATAGCCGAGGCTGCTTATACATCACCAGCATCTGTCGTTAGAATGTGTAAAAAACTTGGTTATAAAGGTTTTAAAGACTTTAAGATTGATTTTATTTTAGCAAATTCAAAAGTTGAAATTCCTGAGACAAGTGAATATACCGATGTTATTTTAATCAAGGATCAAAACAGTGGTATTAAAGCAATCGAAAATAATATACGTGCCCTTGAAGAAACTGTAAATCTATATGATGAAAAAACATACGCCAAAGCAGCAAGCTTAATTATGAATGCTAGAAAAATATTAATTTTTGGTAAAGGTTCTAGTTTCTTAGTATGTAAAGACTTAGAAATGAAACTTAGACGTATTAATAAGTTTTGTATCGCACAAGGTGAATCACATGACCAGCTTGTAGATGCATCATTTATCAATCATAAAGATGTTGTCATATTCGTATCAAATTCAGGTAAGACAAAAGAAATTGTTTCATCTGCATTATTAGCTAAAGAAAATAAAACACCAATCATAAGTATTACACGCATAGGTTCAAGTATCCTAGCAGATATTTCAGATGTTGTCTTATATACATCAGCACTGGAATCTGAATTTAGAAGTGCAGCGATGACATCACGTATTTCACAAATGTCTGTGATTGATGCACTCTATGCTAAATGTGCTTATACAGATATAGACCGTTCGATCCAAGCATTAGAAACAACCTATCGAACATTTAAAAAATTTAAACGATAATTTACCATAAAACATCTCATTTGAGATGTTTTTTTTGAAAACATTTTTCTAAGTGTGAAAGAATTAAACGATTATAAGCGCTTACAAAAATATAGTAAATTTTTACTATATAATGAAAGCGTAATCAAATTTGAGGTAGATTTATGTATAAATCCAAGCTAGCATGTGGCATTATGAGTGGTACTTCTTTAGATGGTATTGATGTTGCAATCGCAACCATTTCAGGGATTGGTTTAACAACTAAAATTGAACTTGTTGCAGCTAAAACCTATCCATATCCTAAAGAGATATTAGATAAGATAAAACTTGCAACACAAAACGAATCAAAAGTTAAAGACATATCAAGTCTTAATTTTGAATTAGGTAGACTCTATGCTAAGTTGGTTTTAGATTTATGTGAATCACTTAAAATTCAAACAACAAGTTTAAGTTTTATAGCATCACATGGTCAAACAGTTTACCATCAAGGTGAGGCAAGTGATGGGCACAATCCATCAACACTTCAGTTAGGTAGCGGCTCTGTTATTGCGGGGTTAACCAAAACTACAGTCGTCTCAGACTTTAGAGTTGCTGATATGATTGCTGGTGGCCAAGGTGCACCATTGGTACCATTTGTTGATTACATTTTACTATCAAAAAAAGAACAGACACGTATTATCCAAAACATTGGTGGCATTTCAAATGTAACAATCTTACCAGGTGATCAAAACCCTAAAAATGTATATGCATTTGATACTGGCCCAGGTAATATGATGATCAACTATGTAGCTGAAAAATTCTTTAACCTAGCATATGATGCATCAGGCAAGCTTGCAGCCAAAGGTCATATGATTAAACCACTATTTGATACGATCATAGCCCATCCGTTCTTAGAAAAGCTACCACCAAAATCTTGTGGTAGAGAAGAATTTGGTAGTGCATATACAAAAGCAGTTATTGAACCATATATAACACATGACCCACTAGACATCATGCATACAGTTACATGTGCAACAGCACAAACAATGATAGATAGTATTAAAAAATTTGTCTTAAACAAACACCATGTAGACGAACTATTAATTTCTGGTGGCGGCATACATAATCAATTTTTGATACACTATATCAAAAAAGCAGTACCAAACATTAAAGTTTTATCAACTGATGAGATTGGTTTATCAAGTGATTTTAAAGAGGCTTTGGCATTTATTGTTTTAGCCAATCAAACATTGTATGAAGAACCATCAAACCTACCAAGTGCAACCGGTGCGAAACATCCAGTCATATTAGGTAATGTTTCTTACTACAAATAAAAAGAGGATAAAAATATGAACCCAAAACTTAAACTTGTCATTATTGGTGGTGCATCTAGTTACACACCAGAACTTTTTAAGCACATGATTGAAAACTATCAAGACTTAAAAATTACTGATGTTGTATTAATTGATGTTAAAGATAATTCAGACCGATTAGATGTTATATATAATCTTGGCTTACGTATGTTTTCAAAACATCAACTGAATATCAATTTGATTCAAACATTTGATCAAAAAGCAGGATTAATGGATGCAGATTTCATCATCATTCAAATCCGAGTTGGACGTATGGCATCGAGATTCTATGATGAAACAATTCCTGCACAGTTTGAAATGTTAGGACATGAATCTATTGGTATTGGTGGATTATTTAACGCACTAAGATCCGTACCTGTGATTTATGAAATTATAGAAAATGTTAAAGAGTTTGCACCAAAAGCATGGGTGATTAATGTAACCAATCCAACAGGTATTATTAGTGAAGCAATTTTAAGGTTTGCAGAGTTTGACCGATATATGGGTTTATCCAGTATTCCAAATCAATCCACTAAAAACATTATTCAAGCACTTGGTGCTAAAAAAACAGAAGTAGTTTCATATTTTGCAGGTTTAAGTGAGTTATCTTTTATATCTAAAATCTATCATAAAAGTAAAGATAAATTACCTGAGTTATTAGCATCTGGTTTTTGTCCAACAAAACCTTTGATGCATTTGGATTATTTAAAACAGTTTGGATTGTATCCACATCCAAATCTAAAGTTTTATTATCAACAAGAAATTGCATTAAATGAGTTTTTAGAAAATCAAAGAAATCATAAAGTTCGAACAAATGAAGTCATTAAAATAGATGAAAAGTTATTTGAAATTTACAGTGATCCAAATACATTTGAAGTACCTAAACTAATCGAACAAAGATTAGGTTATGATTATGCTGAAACAGCAATCCAAATAATTGATTCTATGGTCAACAATAAGAAACACTACCATGTAATTAATACAGTAAATCGTGGGCATATTATAGGCATACCTGATGAGACATCCATAGAAATCACATCACGTATAACCAAAAAAGGGCCGATGCCCGTACACTTTGGTGAATTACCGCTACAAATCAGAGGAATCGTACAACATTTAAAGTCATATGAAGAATTATTATGTGATGCAATATATGAAAAGAATTTAAAGAAAGCTTTACTTGCTTTCCAAGTGCATCCATTATCCAAGTCCTTTAAACAAACAAAAGAAGTGTTTGATGCACTCTATGACAAACATAAAGATTATCTAACATATTACGGAGCGTACAACAAATGAAACTAAATTATTTTAATACGAATCATCCGTTAAACTATTTTCAGATGGATACACAAATTGAGATTCCAAATACCTTCAAACTAAAACCATTTAGAGCTTTTTGGGTATCGAATGTATTAAACATCGATCTACCAACAGTAAATGATCCATCTTATAAAGACAAAGTGATTCAAATGCTTGATACAGCAGTGGCTTACAACATGACTGCAGTATTCTTTCAAGTACGTACAACCAATGATGCTTTTTATGAATCTAAACTCAATCCATATTCTAGATTTTTGACAGGCACTGAAGGTCAAAAACCTTCATTTGATGTATTAAAATTTGTTATAGATGCTGCAAAAGTACGAAATATAGAAATTCATGCTTGGTGTAACCCATACCGTGTAAGTATGAAAACTGATTTATCTAAAGAAGCGTATCTAAATACTTTAGATGATTTAAACTTTGCAAAGAAAAATCCAGATTTAGTGATTACTGATAAAAATGGTCAATTAATCTTAAACCCAGCCAAACAAAGTGTTAAAGATTTTATTATCGATTCCATGTTAGAAATTGCAGATAACTATGAGGTTGCTGGTATACACTTTGATGATTATTTTTATCCGTATGCAGGTCTAAGTGATTCGGATAACGACTTACAAGATTATGAATCAGTTAAAGATCAATATCCAACACTAGGTGATTTTAGGCGTGCTCAAATTACTGATGTTATAAGAAGTTTAAATAATCAATTAAAAATAAAACATCCAACTTTACGATTTGGTGTCTCACCGTTTGGTATTTGGAAGACAAATAAATCTGATAAATTAGGAGCAAATGTTGACCCAAAATGTAGCGAGTCATTTGATAATCAATATGCGGATAGTTATCTATGGGTAAAAGAAGCAATCATTGATTATATAGTGCCACAACTATATTGGGATTTTGCACACCCACTAGCACCATATGGTGATTTAGCTAAATGGTGGGCAGAAATGATGAAGGATTCTAAGGTTGATTTATATATTGGACACGGCGCATACCGTTTAGGTGAAAAAGGTGGCTATGAAAATCCTTATGAGATCGTCAATCAATTAAAATTCGCAAACCAATTTGATAATGTATTGGGTAACGTATTCTTTACCTATAAGACATTTATTGATAAAACAAAACAAACACAAGGTATGGACCTTGTACAAAAATTACTCAACCAAAGAAAGGACAAAGAATGAAAAAAGTAATTTTACTATTATTAACATTAATACTTGCATTAACATTTATACCAGCAGAAGAAACATATGCATATCCAGAACCTGAACTATTAAGTGAAAAAGGTGAATTTAGAGGTACATGGATTACACCATTCATTGGTAGTTTCCCAGCATATTCAAGTGAAGCAGGTTTTAAACAACAAGTTGATTCTATATTAAATAATATGGAAGCAAATAACTTAAATGTTGCTATTGTTCATATGAGAACACATAACAATGCACTTTATAAATCTGAGTTAAATCCTGTAGCAAGTTGGTTTTCTACTGTAAATTTTGATGTATTTGATCCAATGACATACTTCATTGAAGAAGCACATAAACGTGGGATTGAGTTTCATGCGTGGTTAAATCCTTACCGTGTATCTACTACGTATCAACGTGGTGATTTACCGGCAGTAAACCCTCAAAGCAATTCTGCTAATCTATTAGCGCATAATGGTGCAAGTATTTTAAATCCTGCACTACCAGTTGTTAGAGATTTTGTTGTGGATTCAATACTAGAAATCGTTGAAAACTATAATGTAGATGCCATTCATTTTGATGATTATTTCTATTTTGATATGGGTGGTTCATCCATACTTGACCAACCAGATCAAAGTCACTTTTTAGCAAACCCGATGGGTTTTCCAAATACTGTTGCAGGTAAAGCTGATTGGCGCCGTGAACAAATTAACATATTTGTAGAATCGGTTTCTAATGCGATTACAAACTTTAATGAAAATAATAACAGATTTGTACAATTTGGTATATCACCAACCGGAATCCATACCAATGGTAATGGTATTGTTACATATGATATCGATGGTAAACCAATTACTACTGGTTCCGCTACTCAAGGTCAAACACACTATTCTAGTTATTTATTTGCAGACTCTGTTAAATGGGTTAGTGAAGGTTGGTTAGATTATATTTTACCTCAAAGTTATTGGGCATATAATCACCCTCAAGCCGCATTTCCTGAAGTGATGGGATGGTGGGATAAAGTTGTTAGATACTTACCAGTCAATCTTTATTCCGGTATAGGTATTTATTTAGCAGATCAAACAGGAACAGTCTATGATTGGGGTACCAATCCGAATGAGTTCGTAAAACAACTAGAATTTTTAGATTCACTAGATAATGTACAAGGTTTTTCAATTTACTCATATAATATGATTCGTGATGCAGCATTAAATCAAAACAAGTTTTCACAGACACAACTTACAAATGCACGAAACAATAACTTCCCAACTAAAACAGTATTACCAGAATTAAAGCGCATGACACCTGTTCATGTACCAGCTGTTGGAAATGTTAATCATAATGCTACAACAGGTGCATTAACCTTTGATGGGCATCCAGATGCAAAATTTTATTATATTTATAAATCAAGTAATCCATTAACTTATGAGCATGCACAAATTGTGGATGTTATACCAAATGATGGTCAAGCAACACTTACATGGGCTTCAGATGATTTAACAAATAATAATTTTTACGGTGTACGTGCTTTATCACATACGAACCATCTAAGTTCAATTTCAACCAGTAATGTTGAAGTACCAGAGATTGCTTTTGAAGGTACATATGATGGTACAAAATTTACATCACAAGTTGAAATTACACTTGCATCAGATGATTCGATTTTATATAGTTTTGATGGTGCATCATGGGAAACATACTTAGAACCAATTTCTATTATTTCAAATGGTAGAAAGACATTATACTACAAAGCTATCGACAGTAATGATGATGAATCTGATATCTATATTGTAAGATTTGAAATGGCGATTGTGAATAATGCTGTTCCAACCATTACAATTAATGGTGATATGTCTGGTACAAGTTATATTAGTGGTACACAAATTGAAATCACTGCACCAGATCATGAAATTTGGGTACGTGTAAATCGTGGTAGTGTCGGACCTTGGGAATTATATGAAGGACCAATTACTTTAACGACTACAGGTAACTATGCAATATTTGCTAAAACAGTAGACCCGGGTGGCGTGGAGTCAGAAGTTGTTCAACAAAACTTAAGGATAGTTGCGAACTTCCAAGCACCAACAATTGAAATTGCTGGTGATGGTATAGATCCGAACTATGACTGGTTAGAATTAAGTATATTGTTTGATTCGAATGCACCAGATCCAAGCTACCGCATTAATGGTGGTACATGGACAACTTATATAGAACCATTAACATTTGAAACAGTTGGTAGTTACACCGTTGAATATCGTAATGGTACAACAGAACCAGTGTTTACAAAATCATTTAATATAGTACCTGCACCAGGGGAAGTCATTATGACACTTGATGGTGCAAGTGAAGCTGGTGTTTATATAGAACCAGTTACAGTAACGTTAGAAGCACAAAACGCTACGGATACGATTTCATATAGAATCTTTAATGGTGTCAATTGGACTGCTTGGCAAAACTATACAACAAGTTTTACATTAAGCAATAATGTTGCTTACAGAGTTGCATATAAAGCAGTTAGTCCAAGTGGCCAAGAATCAGAAGAAACTGAAGTACGTGTTGAAGTAAATATTCCGGTTACTGAAGATAATCCATTTGTTATTAGAAATGGTGAAAATGTTTATTATTATCAAACAAACACACCGGTTGAATTACCTACAAACTATACACAAAAAGCAAATGAAATACGTGCTGTTTGGGTTGCTACTGTTAACAATATTGATATTGCACAACATGATAATGAAGCAGCTTACAAAGCAACTCTAATAAGTATATTAGATCGCATGAAGGCTTTAAACTTTAACACAATGTTCTTCCAAACAAGACCAATGAATGATGCCTTTTACCCATCAGATTTTGCCCCAATATCTAGATTCTTATCTGGAACTGAAGGAGAAGGTGTTGGTTGGGATGTATTAGAATTCTTAATTGAAGAGGGCCACAAACGTGGTATTGAAATCCATGCATGGATGAATCCTTATCGGGTATCTAATGGTTCAGGTTCTAAAGAAACTCAATTAGCATTACTACATGATTCTAACTTTGCTAAACAAAATCCAAGTTATGTCATTCAAGATAGTAATGGCGCATTAATTTTAAACCCAGGTATTCCTGCAGTACGCGAATATCTATATAACATTATTGAAGAAATTATGAGAAACTATAGAATTGATGGTGTACATTTTGATGATTACTTCTATAGTTATAGCGGTACAGCAAATGCTGAAGATGAGTTTGCCTTCTTAAACTACAATCCAGATGGGTTAACCCGTGATGACTGGCGACGTGAAAATGTAAATATTTTAGTACGTGATATCTTTAATATGGTAGAAGCAAATAATTTGGCAAACGATATGTATGTGAAGTTTGGTATATCACCATTTGGTATATGGCGTAATCGATCACAAGATCCACTAGGTTCAAACTCACAAGGCTTATCGAGTTATTCTGCACAATTTGCTGATTCTAGAAAATGGGTTAAAGAAGGTTGGCTGCACTACATTATGCCACAACTATACTGGCCATTTAATCACTCAACAGCACGCTTTGCTGATTTAGTAGATTGGTGGGTTGATGTTGTTAAAGATACAGGTGTTGAATTAGTTATTGGTCAAGGATTCTATCGTTATATTGAAACATCAAATAATTGGCCACATGAATCTGAATTCTTAGAACAACTTAGATATATGTCACAATACGATGAAATTACCGGTAGTGCAATCTTCTCATATCGTTCTTTAAATTCAAATAATCAGTTAGTAGTTAAAGCACTAGAAAGATTAAGTACACACTACTGGACAGATGAAGTACCACATACTTGGGCAACGCATATGAATGATATTGTTGATCCAGACCCAGATCCGGATCCAGACCCAGATCCACAACCAGACCCAGATCCAGACGGACTTAGTGGATTTAGTGTATTTTTAATTGTGTCAGCAGCAGTAACACTTATTGGATTATCTAGTGTAGCTGTCGTATTCATGATAAAGAAAAGACCATGATGACAGACATTAAAACATACCTAAAAAAAGGTATAGATGATGACAGATTTCCTGGTGCACATTATGCATATGTTACAAAAGAATTATTAAAAACCGACTTTGTTGGGTATAAACAAATATACCCAGCAAAAGAGGTATTAAGTGGTGATGAAATTTATGATGTAGCATCGCTTACTAAAGTCATTTCAACAACCACTTTGATCTTAAAACTTGTTGAATTAAAAAAGATTACATTAGATACTAAAATTTGTGATCTACTTAAACGATATAAACATCCAAATACCACAATTAAAGATTTACTAACACATCAATCAGGGCTACCTGCAGATGTTATAAGGGTGCGTACAATCAAAGATGCTACAAGTTTAATGGATAGCATTTATTCAATGGATCTAATCTATGAACCACATAGTAAAGTTGTATATTCAGATGTTGGATTTATATTATTAGGAAAAATCATAGAAATGCTATATGAAATGCCAATCGACCAAGCTGCACATCAATATATATTTTTACCACTTGGCATGCTTGATACATCATACAAACCAGATTTAGATAGGGTTGCACCAACAGAAGATCATAACGATGGATTTTCTATAGGATTATTAAAAGGTCAAGTCCATGACGAAAAATCATATTTATTAAATGGACTGGCTGGACATGCAGGGCTATTTTCTACCGTATATGACATTGGTTTATTTATTCAAAGTATTTTAAAAGGACAATTTGTCCTAAATCAGACACTCACTGATTTATTGTTTGAAGGTGTAATAACAGATGATTCTTTAGGTAATAAAGTTACAAGAACCTTAGGGTATTTAAAACCTTATCCTGATAGTTTTGCAGGTAAGGATGTAAACTTTGATGAAACTATTGGTCATACAGGATTTACAGGTTGTCATATGTTTATAGATAAAAAAGCAGGCATTGGATTTGTTTTACTATCCAATGCAGTACATCCAAGAAGAAATTTAAATCGTTTAATTGGTTTAAGACATGAATTAGGCAATTTAGTCTATGGGATAAAAGGAGAAAAATGATGAAAAAAATACTCACATTATTGGGTATATGCTTAATTGTTACATTAATCACTGCTTGTACACCACAAGCAAATGTTGAACCGATCAACTTAAATGTAACAAGTGGTCCAATTGCACTTGAAATTGGTGATACCTTTCAACTAGAAATTACCACAAATGATAGTGCTGGTTATGAACTTTCTAATACAGATCCAAGTGTTGTTTCTGTATCAAGTACGGGTTTAATTACGGCATTAAATGTTGGTAGTTCAACTATAACAGTTCAGTCATTAACAGATGAGACAGTATCAAAATCGGTGGCTATAACTGTAACAAGAGTAAATAACTTATCAATTGAAGAACCTAGCACATATTTATGGGCTGGACAAACCTTACAATTAGCGTTTGATGCAGATGGTGAAGTCTTATTTACATCAAGTAATGAAGGGGTTGCTACCATAAACGCTGAAGGTTTAGTGACTGCCATTAGTCCAGGTGCATTTACAATTACAATGCAACTTGCAATTGATGCAACGATCACTCAAACAATTGATTTAATCGTTTATGATGTTGCAACTACAATCATTTTAGAAGGTAATGATAAGGCGAATATGGGATCTACAGTTCTACTTACAGCTGTACTTGGACCAGAAACTTCTGTACCTGTCATTGTATGGTCATCTAGTGATGAAACTATAGCAACTGTAAGTAATAGCGGCGTTGTCACACCACTACGTAGTGGTGTTGTAACAATATCAGCAACATCTATTAGCGATGCTGAAGTATTTGCTAATTTAGATATTACAATTGTTAACGAAATTGTTGTGGACGGTACTAAAAATGAAGGTGATACAGTTACAGTTGATGGACTAGTATTAACATTTGGTGAATCATTGTTTAATACCTTTGAAGCGGCACTCATTCATGCAACTGATGGTGCAAACATTAGTCTATATAATGTTGAGGTTAATGAAGCAGTAACAATTAATTTAAATCAAATCACATTAACAGGTATGACATCAAATGTAGTATTTAATGAAAAACTTACAATTGATGGCAATGACTTTTCAATCCATAATGTTGAGTTTAAATCAAATGGAGCTATTGAAGTTTTAACTGATGTAACAAATATTCAAATTTTAGATAATTCATTTACACAATTATCTAGTCAAGTTTCTGCAGCAATTAAAGTGCACGAAGCCAATGGTGTACGCATTGAATCGAATCAATTTACAGATTTAGAACATGATGCAATTGATATCTTATCGATTGTTAATGGTGCTATAGATATACATAAAAATATAATTACAGATGCTGAAGTAGCAATCAAACTAGCGGGTTCAGGATTTGATTTAGCAACAACCATTAAATTAGAAAGAAATGAAATTCGTAACGTTGTTGGTGGCCTTGAAGTAGGGTTAGATAATACTGAAATTTTATCATATGCACGTTTTAACGTCATAACAGATTATACGGAGTTTCCTGCAAAATCTACCAATGGTTCACGTTTTGACTTTACACTCAATTATTGGGGTGTAGAATCAATTGATTTAAGCCAGTTTATTAATATTCCTGAAAGTATGTTAATGGGTAATTATGCAAGTGAGGCAGCAATCATTAGTGAAGCAGACTTTGATCCGACTGCACCGTTATTCCTATTTATTACAAGCGATATCAATTTAATGTGGGTCAATCAAGAACAACAAATAGAGTTTTCATACTTACCATATGAACTAACAAATGCACGTTTTAGATTTAGAACCACAGATGCTGATACATTGATGGTTTCACCAACGGGGTTATTACAGCCAAAACAAAGTGGTACTGCAACAATTACCATTGAAGCATCACATCGTGCATCAAGTGCATCAGACACATTGATTATAAATATAACAACAGACCCAGGCATTGACCTAGAACCTACCATTGATACTCAATCACTAGTTGTTGGTGATTCTGTTACTATAAAGGCTGTAGCTTATCCGATTACAATAAAAGATAGCTTGGTCACATTTGAATCTTCAAATCCGGCAATTGCTACAGTTAACAGTTTAGGTGAGGTTACATCACATGGTGCTGGTAATGTCATTATTACTGCAAGACTCATTGATGATATACAAGTTACAGAATCCATTTATCTAACATTCTATGATGCGTTAGATTCAAATAATTTAATGGATTTAATTACCATGAATCAACAGTCATTCTTAAAGAAATTTGATACATTTGTAACTGGTACTGGACCATCCTACCGCTATATGGGTTTCGAGTCTGTATCTAACTTCTATTTTGAAGAAGTTAATGTAAATACTTCTAGAATGATACCTGATATGTATAAAGGTGGACGTGTAAGACCAGGGATTGCATTATCATCAATTCCAGCACCTGCAATTACATACAATCCATTAAATGTTCACTGGATAACTGTGCATGATACTGCAAATACAGACCCATCTGCAAGTGCTTTATCACACGCTAATTACTTATTAAACCAAGCACAAATTAATGGTGCACAAGTATCATGGCACTATACAATTGATGACTATGATATGTATCAACATATTCCTGAAGGTGAAGTTGCATGGCATGCAGGAGATGGTTCTACGTTAGTGGGACAAAGCGCTACCTATTTAGGTGGTGGTAACCGAAATGCTATAGCAATTGAAATGAATGTTGGTATGGGAGATGACCTATATAGAATATGGCAAAGAACTGCAAAATTCGCAGCAGAAGCATTGGTACGTCATAACCTACCAAGAGAACATATAAAGTTCCATCAACACTTCTCAGGTAAACATTGTCCGAATGCATTATTTGTTTCAGGTCTGGAACCAAAATTCCAAAAAATGGCAGATATTGAATATTTGGTAGCACTAGGATTTCCTGGTGCACAAATCACTATGGAGTCTCATGATTTATCCATATTAGATAATGCTGGTCGTATCGTAGAAATGCCAACATTTAATACGACAGTAAGTTACACTGTAACTGTTGTATATGAAGGCATAACAACTATACGTACATTTAACGTATATGTTCCAGGTACTACAAGATAATCAAATTAAACTGAAAAAAATTATCAAAAAGTAAAAATATGAGAGCGTTGTCGACTGTATCATCCTATTTAGTTGACAGCGCTTTCACATTATAATAAAATTATTATAGAATTTAGATAACAAAAAAGAAAAGGGAGTTAAAAAATGAAAAAAATTACAACATTATTATTGTTGTTCGTGGCTGCATTAGTAGCAGTTATGCCATCGTTTGCAGATGAGCATGATGATCTTATTAATCTATATCCATATGACAACCCGAATAACATGACAGCTAGTGAATCTATTGCTGCTGGAACAATTAGAGTTGGTGACTCATTCTGGCGTATGGAGTTCTTAGGTTACAGATATCACTTTGTAAACAACTCAGTAAGATATGCACACAAATGGGTAGATGCAAATGCTGACGGCGTTTATGCACCTACAGATTATCCTGCATTATCTTGGAATGCATTTGCTCAAATGATCATCAATGATGGTGAAGATGAGATTGAAATGTCAACTGAATCTGCTAGAACAGATATGACAACAGTTGTACAACGTATCTATTCATATTTCAATGAAGATGGCGAGTTAGCAATGTTAGAAGACCATTTCTTCCAATATTATATTCATAATGATGGAACAGATACTACTGACAATGCTGAGTGGAGATATGCAACTGAAGCTGAAATTGATGCATTCGAAGCAGCTGAAACACCTGCAGTTGATACACCAAACACACGTTTTTCTCCAGTGAGAGTTATTAAAGACGATACTGATCCTAAAGGCTATGTAATGGAACCGATTGGTTACTTAACATGGAGAAATCCAGATTTATCAGCTTTACCACAAGAAGAACAATCTTTATTAGTAGATTGGAATCCTAACCATGTAGTTATTCCTGCTGGTTGGACAGTTGTATCATTTGGTACAAATGACCGTGCTTCTTATACTTCAACAGATTTAGTTAAATTACTTGGTACTGCATTTGTTGCAGAAGAAACACCAACTATGAACAAATACTTTGATTTCCCAGCTCCAGCATTCACAGGCTTAACAGCTTTAGATGATGATGCTGCAACACCTGGTGTTCAAATTATTGTTGAATTTAACCAAGCTGATTTTGATTTACCAAACACAGTTGGTGCTACATGGATCAATATGTTTGATGAAGCAGGCTTAACAATTAATCGTGTAGACAAAATAGACTATACAGTAGATATTTATGATTCTGCAGATTTTAATTCGGCAGAAGAAGATCATGTACCGACAGTGTTACAATCAATCACATTTACATATGATTCAGTTGCAGATGCTTATACACCATCTGCAGCATTAACAGTTGTAGATTCTTCAGTATTCGGTGCTGGTTATGTAGCTGTTTACTCAGCTGAACATCCAGAAGATGGATATACTGAAATTGAAGTTCAAATCGCTGTAGGTGTATTACCTCCAAGATTTGAAAATGTTAGAAACCGTTTCGCTGATGAAGCAGTATTTGTTGACCTATTAGGTAATATCACTGCAAATGATGGTTATGGTAACGATAAAACATCTGATATTCAAATTACTGCACCTGCTGGATTTAATATTTACAATCCAAAACCAGGTACATATACAATTAACTTAGAATTTACACACAATGTATTCATTGCTGGCGTACCTGCTACACCAGATACCCTGCAATTAGGTGCGAATACAATTAATGTTACAAGAAAAAATGAAAACTTCGCAGCTTATGGTTTACATACAACGCTTTACACAGAACCTCTACTATATACAAACACAGCATTCCAAGGCTGGGTAGTTGTTGAGTTTGCTGCAGATGGTACAATGGTTAAATCAGTTGAAAGAAATACATGGAATGCATGGGATGAAAATGGTGCTGTCGCAGGTGTTAACGATGCATACATTAAAAACTGGTTAGAAAACATTGACTTCTCATTAGGTGGATATGTAGTATTCTTCGGACAAACTGCAGATAGACCTGTTGCAGCAGCATTAAGATTTGGCGATTCAGTACCTCTAACAGAAGGTTCTGCTGGTGTTCCTGACTTTAGTAAAGATATCGTAACAACAGCATCATATCAATTAACAATTGATGACAGAACTGCACCTCAAGTAGTTATAGTTGACAACAACTATTCAATTGAAGCAGACAAATTCTCAACTGCTCAAGCAGCAATCTTAGCAAATGTTGTTGCTATT
Organism: uncultured Acholeplasma sp.; assembly: GCA_964600775.1. Taxonomy (GTDB): domain Bacteria; phylum Bacillota_I; class Bacilli_A; order Acholeplasmatales; family Acholeplasmataceae; genus Acholeplasma. The sequence continues at coordinate 4,684 of CAZRKJ010000013.1, read as the reverse complement.
GATAACTTTGATAGCAGAACAGAATTAAGTATTTATGTGGCTTCAACTGGTGGTTTAGCAGTATCAGGTGGTAGATTAGTACCAGGAACATACACTGTAATCGTTGGTGTTGATGATCGTGCTGGTAACTCCAGTGAAGTATCATTTACAGTCACTGTAAGACCTGCAAGATTAACTCAAGAAGAAATTGAACAAGCAATTGAAGAACGAGTTGAAGAAAGAGTTGAAGAAGCAGAAGCTCAAATTCCTCAAGATACTATCACACCTGATGAAGTAGATGCAGCAATTGAACAAGCAATTGAAGATGCATTAGCATCATATGACGGGGTAGGCGTATTAACAGCGGTTCTTATGTCACTAGGTGCAGCATTAGTATCATTTGGTGGTGCAGCGTTATTATTCTTCTTAAAGAAAAAATAAGACCTTAGATTAATTCGAAAAGCCCAATGATTTGTTGGGCTTTTTGTTTCATTATGGTAGATTGTGTAAGCGTTTGAAAAAGATTTTAAGAATATGAAAATATAAGCTAATATTTGCATAAAAAAATCAGGTCATACTATTTACATAGTATAATTAAAGTAGAATTTCAAGATTGAAAACAAAAAAGGAGCTAAAATATGAAAAAAGTTTTTGGCATATTATTACTGTTTGTAATGATGTTCGCACTTGCGGCATGTGATACAGACAATGGCGGCAATGGTGGTAACGGTGATGATGAAAATACCGCAACTATTGTTGGCGCAACGGATGTTACTATTAATGTTGGGGATACATTTAACCCACTAGCAAATGTAAGTGCAAACGATACAGAAGACGGTGATATTACATCACGTATTGAAGTTAGTGGTACTGTACTAACAAACGCTGCTGGTACTTATACATTAACGTATACAGTTGTAGGTTCTGATGGTAAGACAACAACAGCAACACGTGTTGTAACTGTTAATGCAGTACATACAACACCACCAACAGATATCGTGATAATGCATGGCGCACCTTGGGAAGTTGACCCATTTGATCCAGCATTCTCAGGTAGAGAACAACAAGCAAGACAAGCAAAACAAAGAGAAGTTGAGCAAAGATTAAATGTACGTGTTGTTTATAGAGCATTCCCACCTGCGGCAGCTTGGGGACCAGAACGTGTGAATGCGATTATTAATGAATCAGTAGCTGGTACACCAATGGCAGACATTTATTGGACAACATCTGACTGGACAGCACAACTTGCAAATGCAAGTGCAATCGTATCCGTTGATAAATACATGGAAACTCATGGTGCAAATATGTCTCAAGAAGCTGTCCAATTAGGTTCATTTAAAGGTCAGTTCTATGCATTCTCAGTCAATAAACCACAAGTTGATGTTGGATTATATTTCAATATTGAACTTGTAAACGACTTGGGTATTGAAAATCCAGCAGAACTATTTAACGATGGTGAGTGGACATGGTCTAAATTTGAACAATGGGCAGATGCAGCTAATGCAGCTTTACCAAGTTTAGGTGATGATTATGCTGTATTAGGTGGTGTACGTGCAGTTTATGCAGAAAATATGATTCCATTAAATGGTGGTTCATTGATCAATGCATTATCAGGACGTGTAGCATTCCATCAAGCACCAGCACTAGATACATATAATTTCTTACATTCACTATCATTAAAAGGTTTGTGGGAAACTAGTGGTACTTATGATGCAGGGTCACCATTATGGCAATCTGGTAAAGTTGTTATCCATCCAGGTAGTTTATGGTTCCTAAACGCAGAAAATAGATGGGGTAATTTAGCATTTGATTTAGGCTTTGTACCTTATCCATCTAATGATACATATTCTGGCGATTATGTTTCACCAATTGGTGGTGTTGCGGTTTATACACTAGCAAGTGGTTTAGGTGAAGCAAAAGAAGCTTTAGCATTCCAAGTATGGAACGAAATACAATTATGGAAGACAGATGCAGAATTAGAATTAGAGTTCTATGCAACATTAGTACAAAGATTCAATGATGAAGCTTCAATTGATGCTTACCTAAGTATCTTTACAAACACATCATTAGACTTAACAGGTGCATTAGGCATCTCTAGATTCGCAGCAAACGGCTGGTACGGTGCAGCAAACCTAGCAATATTAAATGGTGATGCAAGAGGTGAAATGGACAGAATTAGACCATCATACGAAGATGCATTAGCAAACTATTTAGGAAATAATTAAAATTAAACGAACTTGGTATAACCTTCCTTATGTTTTTACATGACATAAGGAAGGAGGTACCATTTTCATTGAGGTGAGGCAGTTGAAAAAATTACATATTACACTTTTAGTGCTATTAATCGCGTTTATCACATTTATCGTTACGGATGCACTAACCATAGCTTTTGATACAAATCATTTAAGACATAATGTCAGTTTGAATGTAGAAACAATCAGACAGTCAGAAAATGAGTCTTATGTTAAAAACTATGAAAATTACATAGCATCAAAACCAAATAGTTTTCCACAAGGTGAAACTATTCATGTGCCTGCTACAAGTTATTCAGTTATTGAAGGTGATTATGACACGTTATATGACTTCAATGGCGTAGCAGAATCCGTATTAACCGATGAAGTCGGTTCTATTAGTTTTCCTGTTGAAGTTGAAGCAGCAGGCTTTTATACTATTAGAGTAAACTACTACGCATATCCGGGAAAAAGTACAGCGATTGAAAGACGCATTTTTATTAATGGTGAAGTACCATTTAGTGCAGCAGACAACGTTATTTTCCATAGATATTATGGTAATCAAGACGTCATTTATCAAGATATAGCAGGTAACGATATTAGACCAAGTCAGGTTGAAAAGCCTATTTGGACAACAAAATTAATAGGGGATTCACTGGGATATATTACAGAACCATTTAATTTTTACCTAAATGAAGGGGTTAATGAAATTAAATTTTTAAGCATAAGAGAGCCTTTACTTATTGAATCTCTTGTTCTTGAATCCGTAAGAGCCTTACCAACATACACAGATATGAAAGCTCAATATGAAGCGAATAACTATCAAGTTATTGATGAGCCAATTCAATTTATACAAGCTGAAGATGCTGTACGTACAACATCTCCAACACTTTATCCATTAAATGATCGCACATCGCCTAGAACAATGCCTTCTGATCCAGCACTGATTCGTTTAAATACAATCGGTGGTACAAATTGGGATCGTTCTGGTGATCGAATCACATGGGAATTTGATGTACCAACCTCTGGCTTATATGAAATTTCTATGCGTGTTAAACAACGATTAGCAAACGGGATGGTTGTCTTTAGAAATATTTACATCGATGGACAAATTCCATTTAAAGAAATGCAAGGTTTTGCATTTGTATATTCTGAAGATTGGAGAATGCAAACACTTGGTACAAAAGATGAGGCATTCTTATTCTATCTTGAAGCGGGTATACATGAGTTATCTATGGAAGTATCCTTAGGCGTTTATGGACAATTAATTTCAGACCTACAAGATGTCATAGATAATTTAAATAGAATTTATCGTGAAATTTTAATCTATACAGGGCCAAGTCCTGACCCATTTAGAGATTATGAATTAGTTAATCGTATTCCAAATTTAATACCAAGATTTACAGAAGAACTTGAGCAAGCACGTTATATTAGACAAATGCTTATAGAAACATCAGGTAATCGAAGTGAAAAAACTGGTATTTTAGATACAGTTATTTTACAACTCCAAGACTTTATTAGAAGACCTAGAGATATTCAAAATAACCTATCAACTTATGTATCAAACATTTCATCATTAGGGACACTTGTAATTTTATTATCAAGCCAACCACTTGAAGTTGATTACTTTGTACTACACCAACCAAACGCACAATTACCGCGTGCTATTGCACACTTCTTTGAAGGTACATGGTTTGGATTTAGATCGTTTTTAGCAACATTTACAACCGACTTTGCAGCTGTTGGCCGTAGAGATACTGGTGAAGTGAATGAAACAATTGAAGTTTGGTTATCTATTGGTCAAGACCAAGCTAACATTTTAAGAAAATTAATCGATGAATCATTTGCACCACAATATCAAATACAAGTTGATCTTAAACTCGTAAATGGAGCCAGTTTATTACCGGCAACACTATCAGGTAGAGGTCCGGATGTTGCAATCGGACAAGCCGATTCAACACCAGTAAACTATGCATTACGTAATGCAGTGCATGATTTATCTACATTTGATGATTTTGATCAAATAAAAACAAGATTTATGCCAAGTGCAATGGTACCTTACCAATTTAATGGTGGATATTTTGCATTACCAGAGCAACAAATCTTCTTAATGATGTTTTATAGAACAGACATCTTTGAAGAAATTGGTTTAACACCACCAAATACATGGCAAGAAGTTATTGAAATGATTCCATCACTTCAAAAACATAATCTAGAATTTTTCTTACCAGTGCCATTAACTCAAGGTGCTGCAGTTACATTACCACCAAATCCAATCTTCTCAACCATGTTTTATCAAAATGATGGTGAGTTTTACATTGATGGTGACAGACAAGCAGGATTTAATGAAGGCCTTGGACCACAAGTGTTCCAACAATGGTCATCTTTCTACACAAACTATTCATTCCCAGTAGAAGCAAACTTTAATAACCGTTTTAGAAGTGGTCAAATGCCAATTGGTATTTCTTACTACA
>CAZRKJ010000012.1:0-20356 GCA_964600775.1 uncultured Acholeplasma sp. | reverse complement strand
TAAATGCTGCTTGTATATTTCTGTCTATTTTGGTTACGACCTCGGTATTTATACCAACCAAACCCATACTAATATTTCTTTTTGTTGCAGATAGGACAATTTGTTCAACAACATCCTTTTGAATGTGATGGTCATCGATAACTGTATCACCTTCAACTGTCAGTGCACCATTAACTAATATTTTATATTTAAAATAAGGTGACAAATCACCTAATACATCTAGCTTGGATAACCCTCTACCGGTTGCTAATGTAAGTATATAATCTGGATGCTTAGCAATCTCTAGAATAAGTTTTCTGGCATTTGGTAGTATCGCTCTTAAATTGGTTGATCGTAATGTATTATCTAAATCAAATACAAATATTTTTTTCATAACTACCTCTTAACATATACTAACTATTTTATCATGAAACAAATTTTTTCTAAATTCAAAATTATCGTGTATAATATAAGTAACATATTTTTACGTTACGAGGTTAAATACATGACAAAGAACACGTTGTTGAAAACCGGAGAAATCGGAGTTTTTGCGTTAGGTGGTTTAGGTGAGGTTGGAAAAAACACCTATGTTTACGAAATAAATAATCAAATTTTCATTGTGGATGCTGGTATCCTTTTTCCTGATGATGATTTATTAGGTATTGATTATGTCATACCTGATTACACCTATTTACAAGAAAACGAAGATCGTATTGTTGGTTTATTTATTACGCATGGACATGAGGACCATATTGGCGGTATTCCGTATTTACTGCGCCAAGTTAAAATACCTAAAATATACGCATCTGGTATTGCAGTTGACTTAATTGAATACAAACTTGGTGAACATAAAGATTTACGTTTACCTAAAATTGAAGAATATAAATCCTATTACACTTACGATTTTAAAGAGGTCTCTATTTCATTTATCCGTCTAAACCACTCTATTCCTGATATGTTTGGGATTGTGTTTAGAACAAATGAAGGACCAATTTTTCATACAGGTGACTTTAAGATAGACTATACACCTGTTGGACCACATGCTGAATATGAAAAGTTAGCAAATCTAGGTCAAGAAGGTACATTACTTTTAGTATCTGATTCTACAAATGCTGAACAAGATGGATTGATACAATCCGAATCTAAAGTTGGTCGTTCAATCAATGAACTCTTTACACGTATTCCAGGACGTATCATTATTGCAACCTTTGCTTCTAACCTTTACCGTATCCAACAAATTATTGAAGCTGCAGAACTTACTGGTCGTAAAATTGCAGTCTTTGGTCGTTCAATGGAACGTACAATTGAAGCGGGTCAACAATCAGGGTATGTTAAACCTAAAAAAGGTACCATTATTAATCCTGAGGAATTAAAGAAGTTTACCTTAGAAGAAACCTGTATATTAGTAACCGGTTCACAAGGTGAGCCCCTTGCTGCCTTATCAAGAATCGCAAACGGCTCACACAGACAAATTAAAACCGTTAAAGGTGATACTGTAATCTTCTCATCTTCACCAATTCCTGGTAACCAAGATCCAATCAATAAAACAATCAACTTATTATTTAGAAATGATGTCAATGTCATTACACACGGACCAATCACTGATACACATACATCCGGACATGGTAGTGGACCAGATTTAAAACTAATGTTAACACTTATTAAACCAAAGCACTTCATTCCAATGCACGGGGAACACCGCATGTTAAAACGACATAAGCAACTTGCTATTGAATGTGGTGTAGATCCAAAAAATATCCTTATTATGGACAATGGTGATGTTGCAGCACTGAACAAAGATGACATTCGCTTAGCTGGTCGTGTGCAAGCAGGAGATATTTACATCGATGGTACAGGTATTGGTAATATCGGTTCAAACGTCTTAAGAGAACGAAAAATATTATCTGAAGAAGGTTTATTCTCAGTCATACTTTCAATCGATTCTGAAACAAACACATTAATTAATGAACCGACTGTAATTTCAAGAGGATTTATCTATATGAAAGGTAATGAAGAATTAACATCAAGTTTATCAAATATTGTTAAAACAATCACGCTAAAGGAATTACCTAAAAAAGGTTATAACCCAATCAACCTAAAACAACTTATTATCGATCAATTAACAGATAAGATTTATGATATAACACTTAGAAAACCAATGATACTACCCATCATTATGACTATATAAATATATAATGCGCAAACCCTTAAAGGATTTGCGCATTTTCATTTAACTAGTTCTTTTGTATTAAATTCATAAATGCATCAAAAACATCTTTTGTAATAATCGCATCCATTCGTGCATCATGATCTTGGATGAGTTCTTCTTCTGGTTTATAGTACTTTTTATAAGCATCAAATAGTCCAATATCATTAGGTAAATTAAAGTAGTCTTTGTGAAGTTTTAGTAGATCTATAAACTGTTTATCATTAGTTAGTGGTTTAACTTTGTATAAATCATAACTAATGTTTAGCGCTTGAATATCATTCTTACCCCACGTTACAATTTGCGGTTTATACTTATCCATCATATCTTTTAGGTCATTATAAAACCAATCATATGAACGTCCCTTACCATAATATACATTTTCATCTAAACCTAAAAACTTGATTGTTCTTTTATTGATAGCCTCTGGGCTTTGTGCTAGAACAAAATATCCGTTATCTTTTAATACCTCACCAGCTTTATTCGTAAGTATGTATCCGACTTGTACAATTTCAGGTATGTGAGGTCCACGTTTATAGCCTGGCATAGACATTTCGAGGTCTAAAAATAAAAAGTGTTGATATTTTTTTAACACATGTTTCATATCTAATCTTAACTGTTTAATATCGTATAAAACACGCTTAGGTTTTAATTGCATAATTAAATTAAAATGTGAAACCGGATATACATTAATCATATGTCCATCAATTTGGCGTTGAATGGGTTGCGTGACTTCAAAATCTACTAAAATACCTTTTTTAAGTATCGTTAAAAATACTTTTGCTAGTCTATTTGGTAAATAAAATGTTGATTTCTTATTGTTAATGACACAATTAAATATTTTTTGTTTTGGATTTGTACTATGAATAAATGTTCTCATGAAATGCCTTCCTTGATTGCTTTAATGACTTTATCTGGTAAGCCAATGTGTCTTAAATCCTCAGTCGTTGCTGTCATTATTTCATCTAGTGACTTAAAACTTGCAAGTAGTTTTTTCTTTCGTGTAGGTCCTAAACCGGCAATATTATCTAATACTGAGGCATAGTCCTTGCGATTCTTAGTTTTTTGGTGAAATGTAATTGTAAAACGATGTACTTCTTCAGATAAACTACCTAAGAATTGGTAAAGTGGTGTTTTCTTATCAATCAGCTCGACTTGATCATCAATAACATAACCTTCTAATTGATGGTACTTATCTTTTTTTAATCCAAGAACAGGTATTTTTAAATTGAGCATATCAACAATTTCAAGCGCAGCAGAAACTTGACCTTTGCCACCATCTACACAAATCAAATCAGGTAGTGATTGTCGTTCAACCAAAAGTCTTTGATATCTTCTGTAAAGTACTTCTTTCATTGCTTGATAATCATCATTTGAGGTTGTCTTTAAATGAAATTTACGGTACATTTTTCTTTCAAAATGATAGTCTTTCCAAACAATCATGCCTGAGATTGGTGCTGTTCCAAATAGATGCGCATTATCAAAAACCTCGATATAGTTAATCTTCTTATCAAATAAAGCTTCAAGTGATTGTAGTTGTTCACCTAACTTTTCTTCTTTTGAACGATAAAGTTTATAGTAATGTGTAAGATCTTCTAACGCATTTTTTTGTGCTAAGTCTATTAATTTTTTCTTATCACCAATTTTTGGTACAATCACTTTATTTTTAAAGTACATTTGAAGTACATCTAAAGGTATTTGTTGATCAAAGATTAATTCATCTGGTAATAAATATCTGTCATAGTAATTTTTAATATAGGATAAAAATGTTTCTACAGGATCTGTCATAAATGAAATTACATTTTTATGTGTATCTAGGATGCGACCTTGTCGCATCATTAAAATTTGTATAGCAATATCATCTTCGTTTGATGCAAAACTAATAAAATCACGGTCTTTATAATCATTTAAACTCATTATTTGTTTTTCGGTAGTATCTTTAACAGCTTGTATCATATCACGATATTCTAAAGCTTTTTCAAACTCCAAAGTTTCAGATGATTGTTTCATACGCACATCAAGTTCATTTAAAACATCTCTTACATCACCTTTTAAAAACTTAGTGATACGGTCTATATTTGGTTTATAGTCTACATGCTCATGTGCACAGGGACCTAAACATAAACCCATATGATAATATAAGCATGGTTTCTTATCTACCGGATTACAACGTCTAAGTGGATATAGGCGTTGTAGCAGTTTAAGTGTTTCTCTTGCAGATTTAGAATTTGGGTATGGTCCAAAGAGTATTTTATTTTTATCAACTTCAATATATCTAGAAACAACAAGCATTGGATCACGTTCATTAGTAATCTCTATATATGGATAACTTTTATCATCTATTAAACGAATGTTATAAAGTGGTGCATATTTTTTGATTAAGTTATACTCTAAAATAAGTGATTCTTGCTCAGAATTTGTGACAACATAGTTAAAATCTCTGATTTCAGAGATAAGTTTTTCTGTTTTTGCATTGTGTGCACCTCTAAAGTACGAACTCACACGATTTTTTAAATTTTTAGCCTTACCTACATAAATGACATCACCAGATGCATTTAACATTAAGTAACATCCAGGGTCGCTTGGTAGTATAGCTAATTTATCTTTCATTTAATCACCTAAATCTATTATACTAAAAAATATGCTAATTATAGGTTATTGTGGGCAAAACTATTAAAAATTTAAAATTTGTACGAAAAAAAACTGTTATGTTCATTCCATGAACGTAACAGTTACTTTACCATTTACAATTTCTTCTAATGCTTTACCTACGGTTGTTACAGATTTTGAGTCTTTTACATCTAAATTTTCTCTTTCAATTATATGTGCTACTTTACTTGCAGCATACACTAATTTATATTTAGAATCAATTTTGTCTAACAAAACGTCAATTGTAGGATAATTTAATCCTGTTCTTGTTTTTTTCATATTTACTCCTCCATTAATTGGCTGTATTTTTGAATCGTTCTTTGTGTTCTTGCATGTTCTGCACGGATAATTGCCATAATACGATCAGCTGCATTTTTTACATCATCATTTACGACAATATAATCATATTTATATGCCAGTTTAAATTCAGATTCTGCTTTTTGGAAACGTTTGTTAACAATTTCCGCTGAATCAGTTCCACGTTGGCTTAATCGTTCAAGTAATGCTTTTTTACTTGGTGGTACTAAAAATATAAAGACGGCTTCTTTCATTTTCTCACGAACTTGAAGTGCACCATCAACTTCAATTTCAAGAACAACTTCTTTACCTTTATCTAAAAGTTCATCAATTTTATCTTTTGGTGTACCATAATAACTTCCAACAAACTCTGCATATTCTAAGAATCTATCTTGTTTAATCATTTCTTCAAACTGAGGACGATTTACAAAATAATAGTCTTTTCCATCAACTTCACCTGCTCTAGGTGGTCTGGTTGTGACTGATACAGAATACTCTAAGTTATGATTTTTCAATTCAAAAAGAGCCTTACGCACTGTTCCTTTTCCTACACCAGATGGTCCAGATATGACGATGAGCAATCCGCGTTCATTTAATTTCATGTGACTCTCCTAACTCTTCGTTTAGTTTATTATATACGAAAGTTGGTTTTATGTAAATAGTTTCAATCATTTTCATGATATAGTATTATTGAGGTATTTAATTATGGCTTTAGACGGAATATACACACATTATTTAATAAAAGAATTAAATCAATCTGTTGAAAATACACGTGTAGAATCTATATGGCTAAACGGTCTTATGTTTGTTTTTTCATTGTATGCTCAAAAACAAAGACATCACTTAATCATAAATTTAAATGCAAGCTTTACAAGTACATATCTAACAAAATCTGCACCACCCAAAAAAGATAATTCTAATTTTTTAGGTCAGTTAAAAAAGTATTTAGAAGGTGGTATCTTAAATTCTATTAACCAGTATAAATCCGATCGTGTAATAGAGTTTAATTTTACAGTATATGATTTCATATATGGTCCTGTTCAAAGAAAACTAATTTTTGAAGCCATGGGACGTCATGCCAATTTATACTTAATTGAAGATCATAAAATTGTTGATTTGTATAAAAAAATGTTTGTCTTAGATGGTAGACATTTGATTCCTAATGCAACATTCAGCTATTTTCTAAGTGATAAACTAGATGCACAAAATTATACATTTGATGCAATTCTTACACCAAAAGCTATCACTGAAACATATCTTGGTATATCTTTAAGACTCGCAAAATATTTATCTGAAACTGGAAAACACCCACTTAAGTTAGACTTAGCGCCAACATTATCATTAAAAGATAATAAATCCTACTTTTTCAATATATTTGAAGGTCCTACACAAAAATATAACACCTTAAGCGAAGCATTAGATGCAAGACAAATGGATTTGAAAGATCATCGCTCGGTTTATAAAACATTTATCCAAAATCAGATAAAAAAACTTGAAAAAAAACATATTCAACTGGTCAAACAACTTGAAAATGCACATGAGATGTTAACTGAAAAAATTAAAGGTGATTTAATTTATAGTAGTGGTAAAAATTTAACAGACCATTTCAAATATATAGGTGATATTGAACTTGATTATACATTAACATTATCTAAGAATGCACAAAATTTTTATAACAAGTATCAAAAAGGTAAACGTGCAATTAGTTACTTAGAACCTGAAATTGATAAAGTATTATCCGAAAAAGAAATCTTTGAATATTATCTAGTTGAACTACAATTAACCGATATTGATGCCTTAAATGATTTTAAGGAAATTCTAGAACCTTTTGGTTTTTTTAAACAAAAAGTTAAAAAGTCTAGACCCACCAAGCATAAAGTTAAACTACTGACATTAAACATTGATGAGACAACATACTTTATAGGAAAGAACGCACACCAAAATGCACATCTTGTCTCACAACTTGGACAATCAAACGACTACTGGTTCCACGTTAAGGACGCACCAGGTTCACATGTGTTGGTGCGTACTCCAGATTTAACTGAAAAAGTATTACGAACGGCTGCAATGCTTGCTGCATATTTTTCTAGTCAAAAGGAATCTAGTTCTATCCCAATTAATTACACATTATTTAGAAATGTCAGTAAAATCAGTGGTAAACCTGCTTCATTTGTTAAAATCAAAAACGAAAAAACTATCTATATAGATATCGATAACGAAATTGTCGACAATCTCTTACATAATGCTTAAAGGTTGAAAAAAACGCAAATTTAGAGTAAGATAGAAGTGTCAAATTAAACAAGGAGGCGTTATAAATTATGGCATTTACACTAGAAAAATTACCATATGCATACGATGCGTTAGAACCATTTATAGATGCAAAGACTATGGAGATTCATCATGGAAAGCATCATCAAGCTTATATCACAAATTTAAATGCAGCTTTAGAAAAACATCCAGAATTAAAAGTAAAAACTATGGATGATCTAAAAGCATTATTAGCAGATCTAGATTCAGTTCCTGTTGATATTCAAGCTGCAGTAAGAAATAATGGTGGAGGTCACTTTAACCATGCATTCTTCTGGCCACTATTAAAGAAAAATGATGGTAAAAAACCATCAGGCAAATTATTGGATGCAATTAATGATTCATTTGGTTCATTTGAAAGTTTCCAAGAAGCATTCTCAAATGCTGCTAAAACTAGATTTGGTTCTGGTTGGGCTTGGCTCGTTAAAAAAGGTGACAAATTGGTTGTAACATCAACACCAAATCAAGATACACCACTTGCAGATGGCACACCACTTTTAGGTTTAGATGTGTGGGAACATGCATATTACTTAAACTATCAAAATAGACGTCCTGATTATGTTGGAGCATTCTTCAATGTTGTTAATTGGGAAGCTGTTGAAGCATTATTTAACGCGTAATATAAGTATTTAAGATATCCTTCATCGGATATCTTTTTTTATCTTCTTATTTCTTGATATTTAAAATAATCTCTAAAGTATTTTCTAAAATCATCAATATTTTGCTTACGCAAATTCGCATCAAAAAAATTAAAAGTGTGATTAAAATGATCCACTTCTAAAAATTTTATACTATCATTTAAATAATATATTTCTCTAAACTCCGCTCGGTATCTCGTCCAATTATCTAGTGTTATAGACTTATTGACTTCAATATCTTGACTACACAAATGCCATATGCGTGAGTTTTTAATACCAAATTTTAGTCTTTGCATGTAAATCCTTTCATATATTTACATTGTATCATAGCTCGTATAAAATTATAGACATAATTTGATTGATAAAAAAGAAAACAACTACTTTTGGCAGTTGTTTATATAAATCATAAATTGATGTATCTTACTTATAAATGCGAACTCGCTTCATTATCAAACCAGTTTGCTCTTTCAAGCATCCAATTTCTTAATCCATGAACATCTGATGCCCAAATGGACATTGCATTGTTAATTGTTGAGTAATATCCATAACTTGGATCTTGGTTAGACCATCTATAGAAATTGATCCCAAAAGCAAGCCTGTTTGCATTTATATATGTCGTACTTAAAAAATTACTAACAAATGATTTATAAGCAATGGATACTACTTGCCACCTAGAAAGTACCATTAATCTAAATTCAGGTATTTGCATCAAACTTATATAAAGTTCGCTTGCAGTAAAATCTGATGATTGCATCACTTGATTAGATACATAATAACCATAAGGTGACTGATCACCTCTATTTTTACCCATTGATGCATCAAAATCCCAAGCTGGACCAGCATAAAGCTTACCCCCTGGTTTTTTATACATGAAAAATGAACTCCAACCAGTATCTGTGCTTTTTAACAACTCATGCAATAAATACATATCAACAAATGAATCTATATCTACATATGATAAAAAGGTTTCAAGATCTTTATTTAAAGCAGCACTAAACGCTGTTGTAACATAGTTCTTTATGAAGTTAACTTGTGCTTTGTATTGATCTAGTGTAATACCCGATTCTAAATAATCTTCAAAATCAGGAGACTTCATCACAAACGGATATTTATACCCATTAACTCTAAAATATGCAACACCCATCTCACCTTCTGCTTCACCATATGCATCATATTCAATTAAATACCCGGTATCTAATATCCCAAATTCTGATTTGATATTTACACGTTGATCATCGACTCTAACATGCTCTGCGAGTAAGTAAACACCTTGATATAGGCTATTTATATAAACTTCTACATGCTGTGCTGATGTTGTATATTCAATGTTTGAAAATACATTGTTTGCTAGATTAAAAGCTATGCTATTTCGTAGTAGTGTCGTATCATAAAAGTTAGCACCTGCTAAAATTACCCAGTGTCTATTAGATGCAAGGCCAAATAAGGACTCTCTACTAGTAAATTTAATTCGGTAACCTTTTTTAGGTCCTGAACCAAACCAAGACCCATTCCCTCTGCCTTTAAACTCAGCAGTTGCTGAACTTAATTTATATGCATCACTTGTAATTGTAATTTGTGCATTAATGTAATTATCTTTATCAACATTATTTAGGTTATAATTGTCTTCTAAATTAATAAACATCTTAGGTAACGTTGTTAACTGATTATAATGGTTATCAACAAACAAATAATCTGCTGTTAATGTAATCGATTCATTTGGCATACGATCAAAGATATATGGTTTACTATCCTTAATCCATCCACTAAAAACATAACCTGTAACTAAAGGTATGATATCTGGTGCATAAATTCTAGAACCTTCATTAGCTTTAAGTGGTTCTATTTTTATAGATGATGGTGTAGTTTTAAATAGAATACCTTTATAAATATCATAAACTGCTACCAAATGAATGTTTTTTGAAGGCATTTGATCATTAGAAAATCTTGAGCCTTTATAGGACCAATATAAAAATTGATGAACTTTGCCATCTAATATAAAATGTTCAATATCAGGAAGTGTAACTGGATCATTTCTAGATAGTATAACATCTTCAAACACTCGATTATGTGGACCTGCTTCAAATGATAATGTATATGTACTTGGTATACATCCTACCACAATTATGATTAGACTCATTGTTGTAATTGAAAGTATGATTTTTTGTAAAAAACGTATCAATAATTAATCCTCATTATGCTTAGTTTATCTTATTTTAACAACAAAACTTTTATTTATATACTTGTTTGTTGTTTTTTTTTATTTTAAAGACAGGTAAATGATACCTGTCTTTTAACCTTAAATACACTATTTATATAAATCCGGTGTTGCTTCTATCACTGCATAGTCACCATCTTCTCTTGCATATACTATTTGAGGATGATGTGTTTTTTCATCTAAGAATATAAAGAAGTCATGTCCACTTAATTCCATTTGAGCAATTGCATCTTCAACACTCATAGGTTTAATTGAGAATTTCTTAGATTTTACTAATTGTCTAGCGCGCACTTCTTTGTCCATTGCTTCTAAATTAAAGTCTTGTGTAAAGACATCTTGTCCACGCTTTTCAAAGTGATGACGAATTTTAGATCTATGTCTACGAATTTGAGAATTTAGTTTATCAACTGATTTGTCAATCGCTGCATACATATCAGGATCTCTAACTTCACTTCTTAAGATAATGTATGGTGCGGGTATTGTGACCTCGACTTTTGAATACTCTTTGTATACTCTTAAAACAACACGTACAGAATCAATAACATTTCTATCAAAGATATTAACGATTTTGTCTAGTTTTTTAACTACATAAGATTTAATCGCTTCAGTAGCAACAAACCCATTCTTTCCAATAATTTCGTATCTCATAACATTATTCCTCCTTGTAGTTATTTGTAAAAATGATGAGATGTCCAACTTCCATAAGATCAAATAATTCAATAAATTGATCAGTTAACTTTTCAACATAGATAGCATCTATTGTCATATGATTTTTTACATATGCTTGATAGTAGGGTCTAAAGTAATTGATGTAGTGCTCGGGATGCTTAATATCCTCTATAAATAATTCAAAGATATGAAGTAAACCTTTTTGAATTGGTACAACAAAGTATGGAAAATAATTCATTTTTTGTTTAAAACAATTCGTGCATACATCATTATTTTCTATTTGGAATAGATTCCTAAACGTTCTTTTTCTATACATTACATTTCGACATAACTTACAATACATAATTTGTTACCTCCTTATATATTGTAGTTAAGTTATGACTTTATTGCTTTTTATATTGTTCAATAACTTTTGCTTGTTGATGTTGTGGTACTTCTTCATATCGGTCAAAACGACGCTCAAATTGTCCAGAGCCTTGTGTCATAGCTTTTAGGTCAATTGCATATGTTGTAACCTCAGCTTCTGGTGCATATGCTGTAATAACGGTATAACCATCAGCTTGGTCCATACCAAGTATGCGTCCACGACGTTTATTCATATCGCCCATGACATCACCAACATATGCCTCTTTTACTGTAATAGTTAAGTATAAAATCGGTTCTAATATTGTTGGTTCAATTTCTTTTAGTGCAGCTTTAAATGCTAAATCAGCAGCCATAACAAATGATATTTCATTACTATCAACGGAGTGATAAGAACCATCATATAGCGTTGCTTTAACATGAATAACAGGAAAACCCGCTAGTGGCCCTTTTTCAAATGAGCGAATCAACCCTTTTTCAACTGCAGGGAAATACGATCTAGGGACTGCCCCACCAAACACTTCTTCAGAAAATTCAAAATCCTTGTCAGTTGGTTCGAAACGAATCCATACGTGACCAAATTGTCCTGCACCACCGGATTGCTTCTTATGCTTACCTTCACCAACTCCTTTTTTCTTAATTGTTTCTCTATAGACGATTTTTTGATCTTCAAATGAGACACTTACCTTATATAAGTTCTTCATACGGTCTGTTACATATTTAATATGACTCACACCATAGCCACCAATTAAAAGTTGTCCCGTTTCTTTATTTCTTTGGATATCAAAAGAAGGATCTTCTATGTTCAGTTTGTTTAAAGCCATTGAGATTTTATCTTCATCTTTTTCATCATCTGGTTCAATTGCTTGATACATTACAGGTGTAGGTAATTTAACTTTATCAAAAACGATACGACGCTTATTATCTGATAATGTGTGTCCAGTACGTAATTGATCTAGCTTTGTTGTTACAACTATATCACCAGCAAATGCTTGCTCCACAGGGATCTGTTCTTTACCAATTAAAGTCATTAAAGTGTTAACTTTAATCATCGTATCACTTTGTGGGTGATAAACTTCATCACCAACTTTTAATATACCTGAGTTAATCTTTATATATGAAATTGTACCCACAAATGGGTCAATCATTGTCTTAAAGACAAAACCAGAAAAAGGTTCAGAATCTAATGTTTTTACTTGAATAACTTCCTCACTACCAACTTTTTTAGCTTCTAATTCTCTTAATTGATCTGGAGAAGGTAAAAAGTCTGTCAACATTTTTAGTAGTGTATTTACACCAATATTCTTTAAGACTGAACCAACTAAAACCGGTGTTAATTCACCATTTATAATTGCATAATTTAGTGCTTTAGTAATTTCTTCATTAGTGATCTCTTCACCACCAAAATATTTTTCTAATAACTCCTCAGAAGTTTCAGCAACAGATTCCATAATCATGTCACGCAATTGATCAACTTTAGGTTGTTTTTCTTCCCAGATTTCAGCATCTTCACAGGTTTTACCATTATAAATTCTAGCTTTCATCTCAACTACATTTACAAAACCCTCAAAGTCTTCTTTACGACCTATAGGATAGGTAAATGGTACAGCTCTTTTACCTAGTTTTGTACGAATATCTTCTAAAAGTGCTTCATAATCGATATTTTCTTTATCCATTTTATTGATAAATAAAACAGCTGGAATACGTCTACGTCTGATTTCGTTCCAAACGCGCTCAGTACCAACTTCAACCCCTTTAGTTGCATCAATTAAAATGACTGCACCCTTTACAACTTCTAAGGCATGGTATAATTCGCTAATGAGCTCATCATTACCAGGGACGTCTAAGAAGTTAAGTTTGCAGTCATGTGATTCGATAGGTATTAAAGATGTTTGCATGGAGGAGCCACGTGTTTGTTCCTCCACAAGAAAATCAGATTTGGTGTTTTTACGTTCCACCTCACCTTTGGTACTTGTAACCCCAGAAACATTCAACAGGCTTTCAGTCAGCGAAGTCTTACCACTGCCTAAATGCCCTAAAAGCGCAATGTTTCGAAGGTTCTTGGTTTTGTATTCTTTCATAAATACCTCCTTGTATTTGTATGCGTTTACATTGTAATTTTATTATATCATACTATAAAAAATTATCAATTATATCGACAAATAAAAGTATGTGAAAATTTATTTTTGTATGTTTTTATTGTATAATATATGTGTTATGAAAAAATATGCAATTAAAGCCATACGATGGTATCAAAAGAAAATATCCCCAGTAAAATCGCATGTATGTCGTCATACACCTACATGTAGTCATTATGCTCTTGAAGCATATGAAACGCATAACTTTGTTTATGCGAGTTTACTGACCAGCAA
The DNA here is from genome assembly GCA_964600775.1 of uncultured Acholeplasma sp. GTDB lineage: Bacteria > Bacillota_I > Bacilli_A > Acholeplasmatales > Acholeplasmataceae > Acholeplasma. Next base: position 6,661 of record CAZRKJ010000012.1, on the reverse strand, counting down.
AAGGATTTTAACATGTAATCCTTTGTTTAAACCTAAGTATGATCCAGTGCCAAAGAAAAGGACAAAAAAACATGATAAAAGTATTTAAAGTAACCTCTAAAATTTTAAAACAAAAAAGAAATATCTCTGTATATATACCGGAAAAAGGTAAAGGACCTTTCAAGGTGCTTTATATGCATGATGGACAAAATTTATTCTTTAAAGAATCTTCTAGTTATGGTGAGATTTGGGATGCACATACTCAATATGAACGGTTTTCAAAAGCAGGTATTGTAGAGCCTCATATTATTGTAGGTATTGACAATACTAAATATCGCATGGATGAGTATTGTCCTTTTGATAACTCAAATATTTATAAATATTATCCAAGTGATAATAGAGTAGCGCATTATGGTGATCAATATGCTAAATTTATCGTCGAAGAGTTAAAACCTTGGATTGATAAAAAGTTTAAAACAAAAAAAGATAAAGCTGATACGATGATTGTGGGTGCATCACTTGGCGGACTCATTAGTTTATACATCGGATTAAAGTATCCTAATGTATTTGGTGGCGTTGGCTGTTTATCTACATCAGCATCTTGGAATCCCGCTGGATTAGATGCACTTTTAGATGTTTACAAGGCTAAACCTGATCAAAAATATTTTATAACTTGTGGTACCAACGAATCCGGTAAAAATGATGCTAAATTAAACAGAAATTATACACGTGTATCTAAAAAGATTTATAAGCAATTAAAACCATACGCTGGTAAACTGTTTTATAAACTTTATGATGGTGGTGTGCATAATGAAACTTTATGGGCACTTCAATTAAGTGAGTTTGCTCAGTTCATGAAAAATTAGATAAAAGCAGGTACATCCAATGGGATATACCTGCTTTTTGCTTAATATGCTCTTGCAAATAAAATTGTTTGTTTCGCTTTTTTACCAGTTACTGGACAATTTTGGGTTAGTAATGGTTCTTTTAAGATAACACGTGCAGTAGCACCAGTTTCTTCTTTGATCTTTATTTCTGCAGCCTCACCACTAATGGACATTTTAATGTAACCACCTTGTTTTAATAAGGATTTAAATGTTTCATAATCTTTTGCTTCATAAGTTCTTGTAGTTGTTGCTTCAAGAGCTTTTTGATACATTGCTTGATGCATCAATTTAAATCCATCTTGAACAAATTTCTTAATATCTGTTATTGCAACTGATGATTTTTCATAATTATGTCTAAAGGTTACTTGAACACTACCATTTTCTAAATCTCTTGGTCCGATTTCAATTCTTAAAGGTACACCCTTCATTTCATATTCACTAAACTTCCATCCAGGAGACTTATCAGAGTTATCTACTAAAACTCTAAAGTTCTTACTTAGTTTCTTTTCAATTGACTTCACTGCTTTAAGTACTTCATCATTTGGACGAATTGGTACAATAACTACTTGCGTTGGGGCAACATAAGGTGGTAATACCAATCCATTATCATCGCCATGAACCATAATAAGCGCACCAATTAATCTTGTAGATACACCCCAAGATGTTTGGTATCCATATTCTAATTCATTTTTATCATTTAAGAATTTAATATCAAATGCTTTAGCAAACTCATTACCAAAGTAATGTGATGTACCAGATTGTAGGGCTTGCCCATCATGCATTAAAGCCTCAATAGCATACGTTTCAAGTGCACCGGCAAACTTTTCTTTATTTGTTTTTCTACCGGTAACAAATGGGATTGCAAGCAATTCTTTACCTAATTTTTCATAGACTTTAAGCATTGCTTGTGTCTCTTTTTTAGCTTCTTTAGCGCTTGCATGAACTGTGTGTCCTTCTTGCCATAAAAACTCTTTACCACGTAAAAATGGGCGTGTAGTCTTTTCCCAACGTACCACAGAACACCATTGGTTATACAATTTCGGTAAATCTCTATAAGATTTAACGATTTTACTATAATGTGTACCAAATAATACCTCAGATGTTGGACGAATAATTAAACGTTCACTTAAATCCTCAACACCAGTTGTTGTTACCATTGCAGTTTCAGGTGCAAACCCTGAAACATGGTCCTTTTCTTTTTGGAAAAGGGATTCAGGTATCACTAAAGGCATATAAACATTTTCATGCCCAGTTTTTTTAAATGCCGCATTTAAGTAGGTTTGAATATTTTCCCATATTGCATAACCTAAAGGACGGTAAATAATAAAGCCTTGGGTAGAACTGTAATCCATTAACTCTGCTTTTAAACATAGATCTGTGTACCACTGACTAAAATCTACATCTCTTGATGTAATACTTTCAACTAATTTTTTATTTTTACTCATTATGATTTCACCACGACTGTTTCATTTTCTTCGAAAACTACTTTTCTTTCTTTATATAATAATCCAAGTGCACGTTTAAATGATTTTCTACTTAATCCAAACACCTTTTGAATTGTATCACTATCAGTAGTTGCAGTATAAGGCATATGCCCACCCTGACTGATTAAATAATCCATAATTAATTTAGAATCATCAACACGGATAACTTCTTTAAAATCAATTAGACTACCTTCATAACCGTTTGGAGTTTCATAAGTTATCTTAACATTTAAAGCCTCACCTAAACGATAAGCTTTTCTAACATTTGATCTTTTAACTAATATTAAGTTATATTCATCGGTCAAAATAAAGTACCCAATATTACCAATTACCTGAACAAAACCAGATACTTCATCACCAATATTTAAATTACCAGTAACTAAACGTATCTCGTTATATGGAATGGGTCGTGCAGTCATTTTCGTTTTAATTTTTAAATCCACTAACACGCGATCATCTACCATTGGCCATAAACTTTCGTCATTTGGTAAATCATCTTTAGATAGTAAAACATCCTTAGAAATACCTAAATCTAAAAACACACCAAGACCTGGTTTAACAGCAACAACCTTTAAAATACCCGGATTACCTTCTGTAATATATGGTTCATGCAAAGTTGCTGCCAAGCGACCTTTAGCATCAAAATATAAAAAGGCTTCGACATATTGTCCAGGCTCTAATTTCCTATGATTTGATTCGTTTAAGTGTAGAAATACTTCTTCATCTGACTTATTTTTTAACAAATAAGCAATGTCTGTTTTTCTAACAACTTGTAGTTCATTTAATTGTCCAATTTTAAGTTTCATACATTTCACCTACTAAAAATTATAACATATAAAACAAAAATCCTAATATAGGATTTTAGTTTTCTAACTGCTCAATATACGTTTCATAAGCTTCTAATAAAAGTTTTTGAATAAATCCCACAAATGGCGATAAATCCTTCTCTTCTTTAAATGTATCAATATGATTTAGATAGTTTCCTTTTTCGGTTAACGGAATAGAAACAGGCATATATCCATCATAAAGTAGAATATAATTTAAAACCAGTCTAGCTAGACGACCATTACCTTCTAAAAACGGATAAATCTTAAAGATTTGTGCATGTGCAAAACATGCTCTTTGAATGGTTGTTCCTTTAAAATTATCTAAGTCATAAAAGAACTTTGCCATACGATCATAGACTTTAACATAATCTGGTGGTTGATGCATACTATCTATAATTTGGATATTCACTTTACGGTATTGACCACCTAAAAATATACCACTTACTAACATCTCATGTAAATCTTTTAATATATCTTCGGTTAAAACTTTTCTAGAAGAAACCAATTTTAAAATATGTTCAAATGCTTTTTGATAATTTAGTGCTTCTTTTTGCTCTCGCTCTGGTAATTGCGTTACAATAATCTTTTTAAATAACAAATTCTTTACATCATCTTGGCTCAAAGCATTTTTACCTTCAATCGTTATGGAATCATAGGTAAACTTAAACATAAAGTTTTTAATGACATCCATAAACTTTTGAGGATCTGTATGTTCCCTCAATTCATTAAAATGTACTTTATCTACTTCTAATAGATCTAGATTCATAAGCAACATCGCCCCTTTATATAAATTATACCAAAAAAAGGTATAAAAAAAAGAGGTTTAGTATCTAAACCTCTTTATCTTTAGCGTAAGTAATTAAACTTTAGAAACGTTAGCCGCTTGATCTCCACGATCGCCTGACTTAATTTCGAATTCTACTTGGTCGCCTTCAGCTAGTGATTTGTAACCATCAGTTTGAATAGCTGAATAGTGAACAAATACATCTTTACCGTTATCTGCAGTGATAAAGCCGTAGCCTTTACCTGCATCAAACCATTTAACAGTACCTTTCATTAAATGCAATACTCCTTCTTTAGATCTTTTGGTTTTTTCAAACCTATAAACATTATACACTTTAATCCTTGATAACACAACCTAAAAACATAATTAAATAGAATGTAATTTTTTTATACAATAAATTCAACACACATACTGCTTCACACGGCTTACAAGCCGGTATTTGATGTTATAAATAAAGTTTCACATAAAAGACTTTATTTTTACACATGAGTTTGATATAATCATTTTGCACGATTATTTTGGCCCAATTGGTGAAGTGGTATCACGCATCCATGGTAAGGATGAATCGCAAGTCCGATTCTTGCATTGGGCACCATGAAAGTTTATCATAAACTACCGATTTCGGTAGTTTTTTTTATTTTAAAGGTTTAATTGCCTTAGTTGCATAAAAGGTTGGTATATTTTGTTCTTTTAAATAACCAGAATCATTTGTGTCCTCATAAATATCAACTAAAACAAATCCAGCCTTTAATTGACCACCAATTTGATTTTCAATACTGTGACTAAACTGTATACCATAATCATTTTTGATCATGTAGTCATATTGCTTTTTATCTTTTAATGGATTAAATGGTAGGTTAAACATCAGTTTTCCATCTGTCTCATCAAAAGCAAAATTTATGCCGTTATCTAGCCCAGATAATAAAACTCCGCCTTTTTTTAGTATTCTAAATGCTTCTTTAAATACCGGTTCAACATGTTCTACATATACATTAGACACAGGATGGAAAATCATATCAAAGGTTTCATCTTTAAATGGTAAATCATCTGTCATATCCGCTTCAATCAACTCAATATGATAACCCATTTTTGTTGCAAATTCCTTTTCTGTTTGAAGTTGTTTTTTGGATATATCTAAACAAACCACTTTTGCACCTAGGGCTTGAAATACTGGCATTTGTTGGCCACCACCACTGGCAAGTCCTAAAACTTTTTTACCCTTTAATATGCCAATCCAGTCTTTAGGTACTGGTTTGTTAGGTGTAAGTAAAATCTCAAAATCACCCAGTTTTGCTCTGTTATATGTTTCATCTGAAATAGGTATACCCCATTTCCACCCTTCATTGATCCACTGATCAAATATTTTTGCATTCATTTTTGTATACTTTTTCATTTTCGAATCACCTTAAAGTCTACTTTTAGTCTTAATGGTTTATATACCCAATAAAATGAACTCGGATATATATTTTTAGGATTGTTTAAAAATTCTGTTTCATCTTTTATGTGTAACAAGTGATTGGTGAGTTTTAAATAATACATCAATACCTTTGAATCTATATCTACTTTAGATGTGTCCAACTTATTAATCAATTCTATAACTTTATCTCTTTGACCCATATACTCATAATAATAAATTATATTTAAGTATAAAATGAAACTATCTTCATTTCTAGGTGTCTTTCTAATGAAAGTTTTTAATCTGTTTTCGATGCCTATACAAGCTATTCTACCTTCGAATACTACCTCATTTAAATATTGTCCTAATAGATTCATGGATAAAGACCCTTTTATGTTTGAGGTTTGTTCTAAGGTCTGAACGATTTTTGGCCAAAAATAATTCATACTTTCTATGTCATGATCAAGTAATGTCGTTAACTGTATTAAATAGGTCAGTCTAAATATTTTATCTGTATCAAATGCCTTATTAGCGGCAAAATCTCCATACATACCTGCTCTAGCTAATTTAGATGAAAGTAGGGCAAGTATAGTCATAACTGTTGTAACAACCATCATCGTAAACAATAACCCATTTATTGTATAAAAAGATGTAAATAACATACCAATCCATAATACAAAAATGCTTACACCATAAATTATAGATGCCTTTGGTCCAGCTAAAAGTACTTTCTTAAATATATTAACCATTGCATCTTCTTTTTCTTTACTATCAATGCTTACATGTTCAGGTATGACAATACCGCCGATAAATAATAGAAATCTTGGTACGAAGCGTACCTTCCAGCCACGATCATCAACAAAAGCAATACCTAATACATACATTGCTTTTGGTTTAATACCGTTTTTTAAAAAACTAATAAAATGTCCCAGTTCATGTGCGAATATAACTAAAAACAAACTTATAATCACCATGAGGATGTGAATAGTCCAATGAATTGCACTTAATCCTTTATTAAAGTGTTTATAAAAGCCTTCATAAATCATTAAAGTGTTAAAAAAACCATAGAGTAAACCAATAATGATTGATATTAAAATAGGATGTTTTGATCTTTTCATTGTTACCACCTTTTTATTATTATAACATCAAAATCGTTAGAATTTTTTGTCTAAATCATATAATAATGTATATAAACTAACTACCTAAAAAATTGTATACAAATTTTTAATAAATAGGCTTGACAATCATCTTTGGTTTTGATATCATAATAAAGCACGATGTCGGTGTCGTATAATGGTTATTAC